>JAZNFU010000271.1:0-5403 GCA_045576135.1 Eubacteriales bacterium | reverse complement strand
TCGTCTGCGCAAGTCTTCGACTCGCCTCGCTCGTTGCTTTGGAGCGAATCGCGTCGCAAAAACAACACTCAGTTGTTTTTACTAGCTCACATTTAACTATGGAGGCGTGCTGTTTTATTGTGTGTTTCGCTCTATCCGTTTGTGCTTCGTGTCTATCTTCTCGGATATACCCACCGCTTAGGAGGGGGTTATTATATTCCGCAGCCGTCGCATAGTCGCTGTGCGTCGCTCGGCAAGCTCGCTTCTGCAGCTCGTTGCTTTGGGCTGTTCGCTTCGATAAAACAGCTATCATCTGTTTTATCCCTGCTCACGTTTAACTATGGGAGCGTGCGGTGAAGCTTTTTGTTTACCGTAACAGTTTACCACAAGTGCGAAAAAAAGTCAACCGTTTGGCAATAAAAAGCTACAAATAGTTATTAAATAAAATGAGCAAATACGCTTGACTTTACGGAAAAATAAGTATAAAATAGGGACAGTATGGGAATATCACCCGCAAAACGATAGCAAGGAGCGAAAAAATGAAAAATGCAAAGCAGAATATGAAAGCTCATTTAGAACAAATGTGCTTGAAGTTTCCGACGTATCACGCAGCATCGCCCGGTGAGCGTGACAGAGCCGATTATATAGAGAAGAAATTCCTTGAATACGGACTAAAGGTGCGTCGTGAAGAATATAAGGTGCGCGGTTGGGATTTCAATTTGGCGTCTTTGTACGACGTTACCGCAGGAAAAGAAGTGCCGACCTTCGTTTGTGAATATTTCTCCGGTTCTGCTGATTTTGAAGGTGAGCTTCTTGTTGTAACCAAGGAGCAAGTGCCCGAAATAGATAAAATGGACGTTAGCGGTCGTGTGATTTTCCTCACGCATCCTATGGGCGTGTACGACAACGGCTACTTTGCAAAAAAGCTTGAGGAGCTTGGCGCTTTGGGTCTTATAATTGCTCATTGCGGCTGTACACACGGCGAGCCTCATACAAAGGTTGTAAGAAGCCCGTACATAGAAAAAATCGCTACCTGTGCCGTCGGTACTATTGGAGCTTTGTATATCGCGGCACATCTTGACCACGTTTATCGTCTTAAGGTTGATGCAAAGCCTTACGATAGCGTCGCTTACAATATCGTCGGTTACGTTGAGGGTGACGACACTAAAATGGTATTTGGCGCTCACTATGATTCGGCACCGCACGCGCACGGCGCGGGCGACGACGCGTCGGGCACGGCAATGCTTCTTGAAATGGCAAGAATGCTTAAAGATAAGGGCAACGGCCACACGCTTGAGTTCGTTGCTTTCTCAGCCGAGGAATATTGCGACAACCCGCCGCCAAGAGGCGCGAAGGGAAGTAACGAATACAACAAGCTCCACGCAGGTGAGAATATTGCCTGGTATATGAATTTTGACGATTATTCGGCGCCCTCGATTTACGCAACCGCCTCGCTTTGCGTCGGATATAAGGAAAAGCTTCCCGAAATAGATTGGCCTATGCCCACCGAAAAGGAGTGCCTTTCCGGTGACGATATTACCTTCTTCGATAGGGGATATCCTGTTTTGTGGCTTTGCCAAAAAAGAGCCTTGCCGGTGCTTCACTCCGTGTACGACAGCCTTGATTTGATCGATTTTGATGCAATGGAATATTGTGCAAGTATTATGTACGACGTGGCTGTAAAACTGCTTGAAAAATCATAATTTGACAACTAAAGCTTGCAAAAAAGTAAAAAACACAGTTGAACGTTTGAAAATCAACTGTGTTTTTTTGTTGTCTTTGTTTTACTTATTTGACAGATATTCGTGTATGGAGGCTGCCGCAGCCTTTCCTGCGCCCATTGCCGAAATTACCGTAGCCGCGCCGGTTACCGCATCGCCGCCGGCGTAAATTCCGGTACGGGAGGTCATAGCCTTTTCGTCGATGATAATGCCGCCGCGAGAGTTAACCGCGAGACCCTCGGTCGTATTCTTGATAAGAGGATTGGGGGTTGTTCCGATTGAAATTACAACGGTATCAACGTCGAGCGTGAATTCGGAATTTGGGATTTCAACGGGGCGGCGTCTGCCACGCTCGTCGGGCTCGCCAAGCTCCATTTTTATACACTTCATACCGATAACGAAGCCGTTTTTCTCATCCCTCGGATTGTCGGGATTGTTGTATCCCAAAATCTCGGTGGGGTTGTTAAGGAGTCTGAAATCAATACCCTCCTCAATAGCGTGCTCGACCTCCTCGCGCCTTGCGGGCAGCTCGTCCATAGAACGACGGTATACGACGTATACCTTTTCCGCACCAAGACGGAGCGCCGTTCTTGCCGCATCCATTGCTACGTTTCCGCCGCCGACCACGGCTACCTTGCCGCCCTTCATTATGGGGGTATCGGGGTTTTCACGGTACGCCTTCATAAGATTGCTTCTTGTGAGAAATTCGTTTGCGGAATAAACGCCCTTGAGCGATTCTCCGGGGATTCCCATAAAGCTCGGAAGTCCCGCGCCCGAGCCGATAAATACCGCCTCGTATCCCATATCGAACAGCTCGTCGACCGTAAGTGTCTTTCCGATGACTACGTTGGTTTGAATATCAACGTCAAGGGCTCGTAATCCCTCGACCTCTTTTGCGACGATTGCCTTGGGAAGACGGAATTCGGGGATTCCGTAAACGAGCACGCCGCCTGCCGTATGGAGCGCTTCAAAAACCGTAACCGAATAGCCGAGCCTTGCGAGGTCACCCGCACAGGTAAGACCGGAAGGTCCGGAGCCGACTACCGCAACCTTGTGACCGTTTGGCGTGGGCTTTTGCGGAGCTTCTGTGGAAAACGTGTTATGCCAATCGGCAACGAAGCGCTCAAGACGTCCGATACCGACCGACTCTCCCTTTATACCGCGTACGCATTTTGATTCGCATTGGTTCTCCTGCGGACAAACTCTGCCGCACACGGCGGGCAGGGAGGACGATTTTGAAATTATCTGATAAGCTCCCTCAAAATCACCCTCTTTTATCTTGGCGATAAATGCGGGGATATGTATTTTTACCGGACATCCCTCGACGCACGGCATATTTTTGCAGTTAAGACAGCGCATAGCCTCGTCGATTGCCATAGCTTCGGTATAGCCGAGAGCAACCTCGTCGAAGTTGTGTGCTCTCACGCTTGCCTCCTGCGAGGGCATTGCGTTTCTCGTTGGTGACATATTTGCCTTTGCCATTTCAGTTTACCTCCTTCTTGTAGAGGTTACAGGCGGATTCGTATGCGTGACGCTCAAACGCGCCGTACATTCTTCCGCGTGACATCGCCTCGTCAAAGTCTACCTCGTAGCCGTTGAAATCGGGTCCGTCAACGCACGCGAATTTCGTCACGCGCTTGCCGTCGACGTTGAGCGTCAGTCGGCATCCGCCGCACATTCCCGTTCCGTCTATCATAATCGGGTTCATAGAAACCGTAACCGGAGTTCTGTACGGCTTTGCCGTAGCAACCACGAATTTCATCATAATAAGCGGGCCTATGGTGATTATCATATCGAATTTTTCACCCGCCTCAAGCATCTCGCGAAGCGGCACGGTTACGTTTCCGCCTCTGCCGTACGAGCCGTCGTCGGTCATAACCACGAGTCTGTCCGACGCCGCGCGGAATTCGTCCTCGCATATCACGAGCTCTTTGTTTCTAAAGCCTATAACGCTCGTAACCTCAGCGCCCGCCGCGTGAAGTGCCTCGGCTATCGGCATTGCGATAGCACAGCCCACGCCGCCGCCGATAATACACGCGCGCTTGATTCCCGAAAGGTGAGTCGGCTCGCCGAGCGGACCGACAAAGTCGCGTATATACTCTCCCTCGGAAAGCTGAGAAAGCTTTTTCGTCGTTGAACCGACCACTTGATATATAATTTTAACCGTTCCGTCTGCGCGGTTCACGCCCGCAACCGTCAGCGGTATTCTTTCACCGTCTTCATCGACGCGAAGTATTATAAATTGTCCCGGCTTCGCTTTGTTTGCAACGAGCGGAGCTTCAACGTGAAGCTCTATAACCGTCGGATTTAGAACCTTCTTCTTGATTATTTTATACATAGTCTCTCCCTTGTCACTATGAAATAATAAAGAATTATAACATTTTTTTCTCTATATTTCAAGTCTTGATGAGCAATATTTATTGCTTTTGTGAAAATAAAGTGCGATTTACGTAGAAATTTTTGCGCGAAGGCGCATTTTGTAGTCCTTGTTAACCATACCGCCGCCGAGGTCTATAAGCTCCTCGCTCTCTATTTCAAAACCGTTTTTCTTGTAGCAGGCAACGGCGCGCTCGTTCGCTTGATTTACGTTGAGAGTAATATCTCTGCCAAGCTCCAGAAGCCTCGCGAAAACGAATTCGGGGTATCCGCGCCCGCGCGCGTCTTCTGCAAGATAGAGCTTATCGAGATAGGTGGTGCCGTCCTTTTCGCAATACACCACGACTCCGACGGTTTCCCCCTCGCACAGCTTCATATATACGTATCCACCCTCGCGAAAGCGGGCAATACTCTGTTCTGAAAAATATTTTCGGATAAGAAGCGTTACCTGCTTCTTTGGCAGAAATGAGTAGGTTTTATACCATATAGGACTCATAAAATCCAAAAGACCCAAAAAATCCTTTTCGTCAAATCTCTCAAGCTTCATTGTGCAAATTAACCTAAACCGTTCCTACTGTATTTTCAAAAGTTACATTAAGGATACAACATTTTTGCGTAAAAATCAAGTTGTTTTGGCGAATAAAGCCGGCGGAGTCCGAAATATGAGATTAAATATGCAAATATTCGGCATAATTATGCAGAATATACAGAACGCGAGACGAAAATGCGACAAAACGAAAGCTACATATTAATATTATTGTTGTGCAAAACGGCAAAAATGTATTTTTTTTGCAAAAACTATTGCATATTTATTCTGTATGTGCTAAAATATCGACGTCAACAAAAAATATAATATGTTCGGAGGATAAACGTATGGACAAGACTAAAATTAAAAAGGTTGTACTCGCCTATTCGGGAGGACTTGATACTTCTATCATCATTCCGTGGCTTAAGGAAAATTATAACAACTGCGAGGTTATCGCCGTTTCGGGTAACGTAGGACAGGCTGACGAGCTTGAGGGACTTGAGGAAAAGGCTATCAAGACCGGTGCTTCCAAGCTTTACATAGAGGATCTTACCGACGAGTTCGTAGACGATTACATCATTCCCACCGTTAAGGCGGGTGCGCTTTACGAAGACTATATGCTCGGCACCTCATTTGCCCGCCCCGTTATCGCAAAGAGAATAGTAGAAATAGCTAAGGCGGAGGGCGCGGACGCTATCTGCCACGGCTGTACCGGTAAGGGCAACGACCAGGTCCGCTTCGAGCTTGCTATCAAGGCGTTCGCTCCCAATATGCCCGTAATCGCTCCTTGGCGTGAGTGGG
>JAZNFU010000270.1:0-1930 GCA_045576135.1 Eubacteriales bacterium | reverse complement strand
CGAGTGTGGCTGCGAGGTATTCATCCTTGAGCAGATGAAAATGGAGGATAGCGAAATTTCCTCAAGCGCGATAAGAGAGCTTTTGCGCTGCGGCGAGGTTGAGCGCGCGGGCGAGCTTCTCGGTGAGCCGTACTTTGCGCTCGGATACGTTACGCACGGCCGCGGAATCGGAAGCTCACGGCTCGGCGTCCCGACGGTAAACGTAGCCTTCAGCGAAAACGCGCTTATCCCCCGCCTTGGCGTTTATATTGCGGAGGCTGTCGTCGGAAATACTCCTCACCCCGCTATCGCAAACGTCGGAGTCTGCCCCACCCTCAGCGAGCGCAGGGTTCATATTGAGGCGCATCTTTTAAACTATTCATCAGACCTTTACGGTCAGTATATCAGAATTAATTTTCTCTCATTCCTGCGCGACGAACGGCGCTTTGAGAGCGAAAACGAGCTAAAAATGCAAATAAAAGCTGACATTTCAGCTGCAATTAATAAAAGCAGAGGTGCAAAATGAACAACAACTGGACGAAGCTTACGGTCAAGTGTATGACCGAAGATATAGACACGGTAGCCGCCGTTATGGGTATGCTCGAAACCTCGCTTATGATAGAGGATTACAGCGATTTCTCCTTTTCGGGAATGTACGGCGAGCTCGTTGACGACGCTATTCTGAACGCCGATACTACCCGCGGCGCCGTTTCGATATTCGTACCCGAGGAGCGTCCGCTTCCCGAATACCGCGCGTTTTTATCCGACCGCTTCACGTCGCTCGGCATTTCGGTCGAGTACGATATATGCGGCGTTTGCGAGGACGACTGGGCGGAAAACTGGAAGAAATATTATAAGCCGGTCCACCTCGGCAGAGTTACGGTCGTTCCGAGATGGGAGCAGTATTCACCCGCGAAGAACGAGGTTATCGTCAGAATGGATCCGGGAATGGCCTTCGGTACGGGAACGCACGAAACGACGAGGCTGGTTATCCGTCTTATGCAGGACGAGGAGCTTTCAAAAATGCGCGTGCTCGACGTCGGCACCGGCTCGGGTATACTCTCTATTTGCGCCTCAAAGCTCGGCGCGAAAAAGATAAACGCGTACGACATCGACCCCGTTGCCGTCAAGGTTGCGCTTGACAACGTAAGGTGCGAGGGCTGTGACAATATCGAGGTCGGCGTATCAGACCTTCTTTGCGGGGTGGATATTTCCGAGGGCAAATACGATTTGTGCGTGGCGAATATAGTCGCGGATATAATTTTGCGTATGCTTCCCGACCTTGATGCCTATCTCAACCCCGGCGCACCGGTTATACTTTCGGGAATTATCGCACCGAGAGAGGACGAGGTGCTCGCCGCGGCGGCAGAGCTCGGCTACCGCACCAAAAAGCGCATAACCGAAAACGACTGGGTTGCGCTGATGCTGGTAAAGGCTAATTAAAGAATTTTCGGTGTATGCCCCGGAATATGCTTTTATACTGTCGAGGCTGCCACCAAAAACCGTTTTTTTGCAAATTTCTTATCCATATTAGTATAATAGGAGTGACTTATGCCTAATTTTTTCGTTGAGCCGGAGCAAATAGAAGACGAGCTCGCGCGCATCACGGGCGACGATGCGCGTCATATCGCACGCTCGCTTCGTATGGCAGAGGGTGACTCTGTAACCATAAGCGACGGTGCGGGCACGCAATATTCGGCGGTACTCCAAAAAATCCGCGACGACGAATGTATAGCACGGCTTCAGAGCAGCCGAGAGAGCTTTGGCGAGAGTGCCGTCCGCGTTACGCTCTTTATGGCTTATCCGAAATCCGACAAGCTTGAGCTTATCGTCCAAAAGGCGACCGAGCTTGGCGTCTTTCGGGTAGTTCCCTTTGAATCCTCAAGGTGCATCAAGCGTCCCGGCGCGGAAAAGGCTGACAAGATAACCGCAAGGCTTTCAAGAATCGCCA
>JAZNFU010000269.1:0-5054 GCA_045576135.1 Eubacteriales bacterium | reverse complement strand
TGTATTTGAGAGCGATACGGAGAAGCCTAAAACCTCTCGCTTCAAAATTCAGATTGCATTTTCCGAGAGCTTCGATAAGGAAAAGTTTTCGGGACTTGACGTAATTAGCTTTAAAAAGCTCGGCTCGGTTGCAAACGTCATTATCGGAGGCGAGCGTGAGGCGGTTTTGGCAAGGCTTCGCGCGATGTCGCCCGTATTGCTTGAGGAGCTTCCTATGACTCTTGAGGAGGTATTTACCTTTGAGCTTGAAACTCGCGGTATTGCTTCGCTTGGAGGTGGCGTATTATGAGAGCTTGTGCTTCGTTTGGAATTTACCGAGATTGTCATAGGCGAATTTTGCCTATATCCATAGTATTTTTTGCCGCACTTAATCTCGTATCGGCGGTAACCGTGTTCTTCACCACCTGGGCGTACCGCGAGCTTGCCGCGGGCGGCTCGGCGTTTTACGGAAATGCGAATACGGTGTTTGATTTTTACTCAATGAGTCCGCTCATTATCACGTTTGCGAGCTTTGGCGTGCCGATACTCGTTCTCATTTCAAATTCTTATATGACTCGGCGTGCCGATTCGGATTTTTACGATTCGCTTCCGCATACCAGAGTGAGCGTCGCAAGGTCCTCTATGGCTGCGGTGCTTACGGTGGCGTCGGTTATTATAATTTTTTCGTTTGGAATTTCGATCGCTTGCGGATACGTTTTTGCTGACAGCTTCGTTGTTCCGTGGTGGTGGGGCGTAAAGCAGCTTCTTTCGGTCCTTATTACTTCTTGGATTTCGGTGGCTGTGTTTTCCATATCCTGCGCAATAACCGGTACTACGTTTAACGCCTTGACGGTTGGATTGCTTATTGCCGCAGGTCCGAGAGCTATTATGGCTGTTATAAACAGCGCAATATGCGAAACCTCGCCGGTTTTGTTAGCCGATTCGGTGATACCGCTGTTCGATAACAATTACAACGTTTATACGGCGCTTTGCGTAGGGAATTATTCGGTTATTTCATCGCCTGCGGCGTATATTTATTCGATAATACTTGCCGCGCTTTATACGCTTCTGGCAGTTTTTGCCGTTTGTAAGAGGAAGAGTGAGTCGGCAACGCACTCGGCGCCCTCGCGCCTTTTACAGCACGTATACAGAATAAGCGTGGCTACGCTCGTTTCCTCGCTTGCGTTCATAATTATATTCGGCTACGGCTTTGAATCTACCGCCGTCGTAATTTGGGTGCTTGCGGTAATCGTTTACTTTGCGTACGAGCTGATAACTACGAAAAGGGCGAAAAATCTTCTCGGAGCGTTTGCCGCTTTCCCGATTTTCCTGCTCGTAAACGCGCTTCTTGCTGGCGTGATAATAGTTGGCAATCAGACTGAGGCAAATTATACGCCCGATGCCGACGAGGTTGACAGCGTGAGCGTAGTTCTTTACGGCTCGGATACGTACGTCAGCTTCGACGAATACGTGACTCTTATGTCGGACAGCGTGAAAATCACCGATAAGGCTATTATTTCGCTCGTAACCGAGGCGCTTTCCGAGAACGTCGAGAAATACAACGGCAACAGCTACGGAGATTATCATTCGAGTCGTTCGGACTACGTAAGTGCGGTCTTTGAAATAAAAGCGGGGCTTCGCACCGAGCAAAGAAGCGTTTATATTAAGGCGGAAGATTACGCGAGGATAACTAACAAGCTTGCGGAGGAAGAGGAGTACCGTCGTCTTTGGGATACGCTGCCCGAAAATCCGGAGCTTGTCAGCGCTATGTATTCAAACCTTTCCTTTGATACTGAGTCTGCACGCGCGATATACGACCGTGCACGTGCGGAAATCTATGCGCGCGGATACGATTTGTGGAGCACCCTTTATTACTCTTCGGATTATGAGGATGCGGCGCTGTCGCTTTACTTTGACGTTACCGTCGGTGGTGAGAGCATTACCGTGTATCTTCACGTCCCGCGTGAGCTTACCGAAACCTATTCGGTGGCTGAATCGGAAATTTCCGAGCTTATGAATGAAAAGAAAGCGAAAACCGAGGCTCTGCTTTCACAGCTTCGTAACGATACCGATGAAACGCTTTATTTGAGTGTTGACGTTAGCTTTGGTAATGACTTCTTCTCGCTTTACGGCTCTAAAACCGATTTTGACTCGGTTGGCGACACGGCGGAGCTTGTCGATTTTATATCTTCAATGCTCACCGAGGAATATGCCGACTGGGGTGACGAAAACTATATAAATATAAGTATCGTGAGCTACGGCGCAGATAGAAAAAGCGAATATTTCAGCTGTAAAATAAGCAGTTCCGTAGCGCTTGAAGAAATAAAAACAATATTTCAAAAATACGGATATTAAATTAGGATAGAAGATTTAAAAATGATGAAAGGAACCTTAAAATTATTCATTCTTCTGATTTGTGTTTGTGCGGTTGTTCTTGGCTTTTCTTCTTGCGGAGAATGTAAGCACGAGCAAACGAGCACGAGGCGAGAAAATGAAATTTCCGCAACCTGCACTGCGAGCGGCTCGTATGACGAGATAGTATATTGTACCGAGTGTGGCGACAAATTTTCGATAACCAAAAAGACGGTAAATGCTACCGGTCACAGCGAAATTACGCACGGTGCAAAAGCACCCACCTGCACCAAAATCGGTTGGGCGGCTTACGTAACCTGTGAAAATTGCGATTATACGACCTATGCTGAAATCCCCGCGGCGCACAGTATCGTAGAGCATCAGGCAAAAGCTCCTTCTTGTACCGAGATAGGTTTTGCGGCTTACGAAACCTGCGAAAACTGCGATTATACCACCTACACCGAAATAGAAAAAACCTCGCACAGCGAAATCCCGCACGATGCAAAGGCGCCTACTTGTACCGAAATCGGCTGGGCGGCTTACGTAACCTGCGAGGATTGCGATTATTCAACTTATGCGGAAATTAAGGAACTCGGACATTCGAAGATTCCTCACGTAGCAAAAGAGCCGAGCTGTACCGAGCACGGTTGGGAAGTATACGAAACCTGCGAAAATTGTAGCTATACGACTTACTCCGAGATTCCGGCAGGACATACTTACGAGAGTGGCGCGTGTATTCGTTGCGGTGAGCTTAAGGCAAGCGATGGACTTAATTTCCAAATTTCCTCGAACGGTACCTATTATAGCGTAGATTTGGGTTCTTGCACGGATAAGTACGTCGTTATACCGAAAACGTATAAAAATCTTCCGGTTAAAAAAATTGCATACAGCGGATTTATGAGCAGGGATATAGTAAGCGTTATTATTCCCGAGGGCGTTGAAACCATAGAGAGTTATGCATTTTCAGATTGCACGCATCTTGTAAGTGTAACTATACCGAGTACTGTTACGAAGATTGAGCAAAGAGCGTTTAGCGGTTGTTACAGACTCGTAGAGGTAATAAACAAATCAAATCTAAATATTAAAGCCGGCTTATCCGATTACGGCGAGATTGCATACCGTGCCAAAGAGGTACATAGCGGCGAGAGTAAGATAGTCGACGTGGACGGCTGCTTGTTCATAAAGTCCGGTGGCGTCAATTACCTCGTAAGCTATGTCGGAAATGATAGCGAGATTATCCTGCCCGAAAGCTATATGGGCGAGAATTACAAGATTAACGATTTTGTGTTTGCAAGTCGTGATGAGGTGACGGATAATACAATTCTAAGCATACCGGCTGCTGTAACGGAGATTGGTATGAGTGCGTTTTCAAACTGCCGCAATATAACTACCGTTATTATTCCCGATACGGTTACGCGTATAGGAAGCTCGTTGTTTGCCGTATGCTACGGACTTGAATACATTGATTTTGGTGATGGAATTACGCATATTCCGGAATCAGTGCTTAAGCATTGCAGCTCTCTTAAAACCGTAATTATGCCTGAAAATATCAAAAGTATTGCGAATGAAGCGTTCTATAAATGCGAAAGTTTAACCAACGTATATATCAAGGACCTTGCCGGTTGGTGCGGTGTATCCTACGACAACTCCATATCATCCCCGCTTGTTTATGCGCAAAACCTTTATCTTAAGGATGATCTTATAACCGAGCTTGTTATTCCTGAGGGAGTTACGAGTATTTCCGAATGGGCGTTCGTTGGTTGCGTAAATATTACAAGCGTAGTTATTCCCACCACCGTAAGCATTATTGAATACGCAACATTCTCCGGTTGCACGGGTCTTAAAAGCGTTGTAATTCCCATCGAAATGGAGAGTATAGTCGATTTTGCGTTTAGTTCAACCGGAATTACCGACGTATACTACTATGGTAGTGAAAAAGATTGGGCAAAAATCAAAATCTACCAAGGCAACGAACAGCTTACGAGTGCTAATATGCACTATAACTACAATCCCGAAGAACAAAGTGGTGATTGATTATTCGGGTAAAACTCAAAATTAGCTTTATAAACAAAAATTCTCGTCGCGAAAAAAGCAAAATTCGCGGCGGGAATTTAAATTTTTTAGCTTTTTGAAATTCTTTTTATACTTTTTGTCGTATGTACTTGATTTTTGCCGCGGTTTGTGCTAAAATAGTATCAAATAAAATAATAACGCTTATCAAGAGTGGCGGAGGGACAGGCCCGACGAAGCCCGGCAACCTAAATTTTTAAGGTGCTAAATCCTGACAGATGAGTTGTATAATATCTGGTCGGTGGCGTTATGTGCCCCCGATTTTTTTGTGCGATAGGCAAAAGAAAGGACTTAAAAAATGAAAAAAATTCTCTTTACCTCAGAATCGGTAACCGAGGGACATCCCGATAAAATCTGTGATAAAATATCCGATTCCATACTCGATGCAATACTTGCGGAGGACCCGATGGGCAGAGTAGCCTGCGAAACCTTTGCTACCACCGGTATCATTACCGTAATGGGTGAAATTACCACCACCGCCAAGGTGGATTATCAGAAGATAGTAAGAGAAACCGTAAAGGAAATCGGCTACGACAGAGCAAAATACGGCTTCGACGCTACGACCTGCGCCGTTCTCAGCTCGATACACGAGCAGAGTGCGGATATCGCTCTGGGCGTTGACAAGAGCCTTGAAGCTAAAGAGGGAACGCTCA
>JAZNFU010000268.1:0-9807 GCA_045576135.1 Eubacteriales bacterium | reverse complement strand
GGGATGCGGTAGCCGAGGATGTCTTGACTCTCGTTCGTATTCCCGTTTTTCGCGTCCGCTTCGTAAAGTTCGTTGCTGACGACGTAGGTGTCTCCGTCCCATTTGTGCCATTCGAGGCGGGTGTAATATTTGCCGTTTTTGAGTTCGCGGGAAATAAAGACGCCCTCGGTGACCTCCGCGTTCGTCCACGCGGTCGGCACGAATTGGTCGGCCATAACGTAGTCGATTTTGATTTTACCCGAGCCCGCGATTTCCTCGCCGTTCTCGTCACGTTTTACCTCATACCATACTTTGAGGGCTTCGCCGCCGAGCGCGAGCGCTTGCTCGATGGCTTCCTGCATCTTTACGCAAAAGTTGTTATCGCATAGCACCGTGTCGATGAAACGCTGGAGTTTATCGCAGGGTTCCTCGGGCGTCGGCTTGAAATTCGGCAGATTGACGTTGACTTTGCATTTCTCCGACCATATAAGCCCCGCGAGTTCGGCGCAGACGGCTTTCGCCATCGAGAGATAATACATATCTCGCGTGTGGTTTTTGTCTGCGATGGTCGGAGCCGAAACGAGATGCCACGCGTTGTAGTAGCCGCGGTAGAGGTATTTCCACACGAATATTCCGTAGTTGTAAAATTGACGGTAGGCGGGAACGCCCTCCACCTCAAATATGTCTTTGAATTCTCTTTTCGCGGTAGTGATGTTTCCCATTTTCCGTATCGCTCCTTTTAAGCGGTCAAGTAATTTCATAGTTCAGCCTTCCTCCGATTAGGGTCGAGATTTCGCGCTCGTAGGCGTATTCGGTGGCGTCGAGGCTGTCGATGTTCGTCGTGCCGTCGTCGAGCCTCACGTCCTCCGTGACGTGCTTGCTGTCCCATACCGCGCCCGCATAGGCGTCAATAACGTGTTTGCAAGCGCGCAGGATGTGAAATTTGCCCGAGGCCATAAGAATACACGCCGCGCGAATACGGTCGTTTATGACGCGTTTTTGCGCGTTGCGGACGTTAACAGGAAGCCGCTCGGCCGCCGCCGCGTTCCGTAATCCATTTATGAGGGTTTGCTCGGCGCTATCGCAAAAGACGTCGACAGGCCGCCATTGACCGCAGGAGCGGACAAAATCACAAAAGGCACGCTGGAGCCGTGCAGGGTCGAGCGCTTCTTTGTTATAGTATTCGTTGAGAATAACTATGCCCGCGTTCTGCGGGCGAAAGCCGACGCAGACAAAAGCGTGCGCCGAGGTGCCGCCGCCGAAGTCGACGCCGATGGTAGAGTAGGCGATAGGCGGTGCTTCGTTGACTATAAAGCGCTCGGGGTGTTCCGCGAACGTGCGATAGACCAGCCCCTCCGCGACGCAACGTTCGCCGAGAATATCGCGGCGATACCACGTCGAGCCGACGTCATACTGCGTTTCAATTTCCAGCCGCCGCGCCGCGTCAATCGAGAGGTTGTCGGCGATTGTGAAATGCTCGTAAAGGTAATTGTCGTTGCCCTTGTATTTGTCGATATAAGAGGCGTATATCGGATTGCGCGGGTTGCACGGGTTCAAGTCCCATAGCGTGTAAGGCTTTTTCGCGGCGAGCTGTCGACCGTTGGCGACCTTGATGAACGACGACCTACTGTCCTCGCAGTCGTAATGCTCGTTTATTTCGGTTGCAATCCATAGCCCATAAGAGTTGCCGAGAATGCGTTTGTAGCTGTCGGCTTTCGAGGCACCGACAAAAATCACGATACGCTCCCCGACCTTCGTGTTGATAAAGAGCGCTTCGCTGTCCTTGTATTTTCCCCAGTGACAACGCCCGCGGAAAAGGTTTTCAAGCCCGAAGCCGTTGCAGACGCCTATATTCAGTTTCGCGTTCGCCATTGTAGAGCCGCTGGCGAGGTGGAATACGTCGGGCGCGGTTTCGAGATACGCCGCCGCCATAATGCAGTGGTCTATCGTCTTGCCGCTTCGGATAGCGCCCTCCGCGACGCACATACGTTTCGAGAGCCCCGTTTTGATATAGCGTTTATGCTTATCTGAGAACGGCGCCCACTCGATAGTCCTCGATACGCTCATTTCAGTAAATCACCGAGAGCCGTCAAGTCCTCGATGTCCTTATTCAGTATCAGTTGTTCGGGCTCTTTCTGCCCGAGGTATTGTTTCCCGAGCCATATCGCCATAGCCGCGTTCTTCTTTGCCAGTTCCAGCTGATAGCGGCGGAGCGATAACCGACCGCCGTCCGCGTATTTTTTATAAGCCTGCGAAAAAGACAGTCCGTAATGTTCCTTGCAGAGGCGGTCAAGGGTTTCGTGGCGTATGTCAAGGACGTTTTCAATTTCCTCGACCGTCGCCTGCATATGACAAAGCGCCTCAAATTGGGCGAAGTCCTTATCCGTCCATTCGATTTTCGGTCGTGCCATTTATTATTGCTCCTCGATTATCGCTTTCTCGCCCGTGAGCGCCTCCCAGCGCTTTATAATGACGTCGCAGTAGCGCGGGTCTTTTTCCATAACATAAGCAACGCGCCCGTTCTGCTCCGCGGCAGAGAGTGTAGTCCCACTCCCGCCGAAAAGGTCAAGAACAGTCTCGCCTTTTTTTGAGTTGCATTGCATTTCGTAGTCAAAAAGTTCAACGGGCTTCATTGTAGGGTGGTCGGCATTCTTTTTCGGCTTATCGAAAAACAACACGGTTTTCTGTTTACGGTTTTTATACCAATAGTGCGTTCCGTCCACCCAGCCGTATAGACAAGGGGCGTATTCGTCCCCGTCTTCCTCTTTTTCGCCATAGGGCAGTTCTTTCTCACCGTATAAGCACGGCTCGTGTTGCCATAAAAAGTCTTGTCTTCCGAGGACGGGTGCATTCTTTACCCATATAAGCACCTGCCTCACGCGGAGCCCCGCGTCATTACACGCCTTACGGACGATAAAACCATTCGTATCTGCGTGCCATATATGAAAAGCACCGCCAGCCTTCAAAACGCTTTTCGCATTTCCAAAAGCCAAGCGGAGCAAAGCCTCGTATTCATCGCCCTCGAGGTCATCGTTTTCCATTTTGCCCGCCTTGCCCTCGTAAGCGACGCCGTATGGCGGGTCGGTTAAAAGCATATCTATCTTTGCGCCGTTTACCAGCCGCTCGACGTCGGCTTCAGCGGTGCTGTCGCCACACATAACGCGATGATTGCCGCAAATAAAAATGTCGCCCTCTTTTGAGAAGGGCTTTTCTTTTCGGTCAACGGCAGGCGGCTCGTCTTCAATTATTTTGTTTTCTTCCTCAATGCCGAAATCAAAGTCAAACGCCGATAAATCAATTTCGGGGAGTTCAGCGGCAAGTAAATCAATGTCCCAGTCGCTCTCATTCGTCTTATTATCGACGATACGGAGTGCCTTTATTTGTTCGGGAGTAAGGTCTTTTACCATAACACACGGGACGGTGTCAAGACCGAGCTTCTTTGCGGCAAGGGCGCGACAGTGACCTATCACTATTACCCCCCCCCTCATCGATTACAAGGGGTTGCACGAAGCCGTATTGCCGTATGCTTTCCGCGACGTTATCAATCTGCGACTGCGGGTGCCTTTTTGCGTTCCGCTCATACGGCGTTATTTCCGATAACTTTTTGTTTACGATAGTCATATTGACCTCCGCGACCTCCCGTAAAATCAACGTAGCGACGCCCCCGCCTGCGTGTAATGGGCTCAATGCCCTGCTACGTTTTCAATCCCACCCGCAAAAAAAGACCGCCTGCGGAGGTCGTGCAGACGGTCAGTTTTTCATTTGCGTTTTTATATATATCACTTTTCGCGGATTTTGTCAACACCGTTTTTCCGCGATTTTTCCACGATGTCAGTCGTGGCGTTCATTTAAGGCAGACATAACGGGAAACGGCAGTCCTATCCAAGACACCTTGTAAAAAGAGAATACAACATAGCCGTCTTTGACATAGTCAGGGTCGTCAAGAATGTAAGATATCCGCCCCGTATAATATTTGCCCGTGTATCGTTTTCCGTCCCATTCTCTCAAAACGATATAATCGCGCACCTTGAAATCGCGGTCGTTTTTCCGAATTTCAAACTTTTTTATGCCCTCGCTTACGGGTTCATAATATTCGGGCAAAATCTTCAAAACGTGTATATTATAGTCCATTTTCGCGCCCCCCCTTATATCAAATACAGCGACGCCAGCCGCGCCAGCGCTTCCGACGACTTGTTATACGCCGCCGATTTTTCAACGTGGTATTTCGCCATTATCTCGTTGACGCCGCGCTCGACCACCCAGCGCGTGTAAATCATATAGCGCTCGTCGTCCGTCAAAGCTTCCCACGCGGGTTTCAATTCCTCGAAATATTCCCGTGCCGCCTCGACGCCTTCCTCGATAAGCGTCTTTTCGTCAATGGTGTTGACGAGGCAATCCTCGCGCTTCGAGGCGCCGCCCTGCACGGGCGTAGAGCCGAGCGTCGCAGGGTAAGAATACATATAATCGTCCAGCCGCTTCAATTCGACGTCGGCGGTTTTCAGGCGGTATTCGTTTTCTTTCCAGCGCCGCAGGTGTTTCCTCATCAGGTATTCCTTTTCCAGTTCGATTGTTTTCAGGCGTTCGCTCATTTTTTATTCTCCTTTTTCCATAAGTTCGGGGTTATCGTGTATGTTTCCTACGACCTTCGCGTGGGCGTTGATTATTCGAGAGCGCGTCAAGGGTCGGTGCCAACGACGGTCTATGCCGTAGGTCATAAATCCGCTCTCCGTTTGGTGGTCGTGCCATTCGACGACCCAGTATGTTTTTCGTTTCGGGTATGTCTTGACGCCGTAGACGTCTGCGTTCCGTCTCGGGCGCGGGTTTATTTCCGCTTCGAGAATATCGCCCTCAAAGATTTTGTTGTTCTGCATATCGGTCTGCCCTGTATATTCCCCGACAGTTTCGCGCCGAACATCAAATGTGTCGTTATAAAACGGATATTCCATACAGTCGGGGTTTATTATACTTATAGAAAAATCGTAATCGCAAATACCGCCGTATCGCCACTCGCCCGTTCTTATGTCCTTGCCCCTGAAAAGCAATTCCCTCATTGTTTTATTCCTCCTATCTTTTTTTGACAATCGCCGCATATTTGCGAGCCGCTTTCAGTCGGGAGCGCCGCGCCGCAGGCGACGCAGGTGTCGGGAGCGTAAATCTGCATTTGCGCGTCCCATAGTGCCTTGACGTCGACGCCCTTTTCTTTCAGCCGCAGGTCGCAATACCACTCGTAGTCGTCGATACCTTCCATTTCGTAGCGTTTTTTGAATTCCTTGTGTAGCTCGTAGTAATGGGCGAAAAACTGCTTTATCCTTTTTTCGCCGAGCCCGAAGAACGACGCGACCGCGTAAAGGGTCGTCGCCGCCTCGCCGAGGTCATATTTGTCTTGTGCCTTTATGACCTGCCGCTTGATTTCTTCGTGCGCCGCCTTCTGCTGGGCGACGGTCATCTTGTAGGGTATTCGCACGTTCACCGTTTATTCCTCCGTTCTCGCACGTTGCAACGCCCCGTGAGGCGTCGTAGTGCTTTTTTAATAAACTTTACCGCCCCGCGTCCGAAAACGCATTGTGAGGCGTTTCTGCGCGTTATTTCGCGTCCCCTTCATTTGCCCTTTTGTTCCATACTTTCGCCGCGTCTTGTGTCGAAATTAAAGGGTTGTTTATAATTAGCCGACACCCGCAATTTTTACACATAATGCACCGCGTGTCCCCTATAAAAGAGGCTTCACCGCCGCAAAACGGACACGGTTTCATATTTACTTCTTTTTCGTTTGTCATTTTCAATAGCCCTCCGCTTCAATTTCTTCTTCGGTCGCATAACGCAGACCGTGAGCTTTGAGTATTTCTTCGTCTTCAATGCCGTCGTAAATAACGCGCTCGTCGTGTTCTTCGTTTATGTTTTTCGCGCAGAGCCGCGCCCGCATATCGGTATAGTTTTCTTCTTGATATACGCCGCTCATTTCTTGTCGACCGATTTCTTTTGCGCGTCCCCGCGTCTTTGCGGTGATGAATAAGCCGAAAGGCTCACCGCACGTTGTCACCCAATAAATATTCATAACAAGACCCCCATTTTCATTTGCTCGCCCTCGGGTTTTTCTCTCGGCGCCCTCGGCTTATATTCCCGTTCGCCGTAGGTGGTGTAAAACACGTCCATAGGGTCGAAGTCAAAGTGTTTGCATTTATTCGGGCGTTTTGCTTTCGAGGCGTCGTAAAACTTGCCCGCCTTGTTATTGCCGCAGGGCGCAGGAGCCATACATAAAAAGTCTTCCGCTTCGCCGTTGTAGTCAAAAGCCCACGAGCAGTATCGGCAGTATTGTTTCATTTTTTCACCCCGCATTAAAAGACGTAAACACGAGCCCTTTTTTTGTTAAGTCCACTTCTTGCACGAGTAGCTTGCCTTGCCTTGCTGTGAATTCTACGTAATTTTCCCCGAAAACGTTTTTATATTCTTCTTTTATTTGCGCCGTTCCGTTTGTATCTATATCAAACATTTTCAGGACGTCATTTTCGTTTTCCGCAGTCACAACACACCCGACATATTCGTCCCAGTCAACGTCAGTCGCCAAGACGGTAAACACTTTCATTTTTGTATCGGGTTTTGCGTCCCACTTGATATTTTGCAGATAAGGCACCGCGTTTCTTGCCTTTTCCACCATATGAGCCTCGAGTGTATTATGTGGAGTTGTATTCGATAAGCGTATCGCTTTTTCCAGCGTCACGGCGTCGTATGAAGCGCCCGTCATTATCGTTTCCCACGCCTTGTATGCGTCCGCGCAGTTAATGTGTATTGCTTTAAGCGTATCAGGGTTTATTTTATAGCCCTCTTTTATTTCGCAAAGCGGGATATAAAATTCGGGCGCGTGCTTTCCAATCTGCCATATTTGGTAGCCATACGGCACGCTGTCTACGATTTCAAATTTGTGTCCGTCTTTTTCGATTATCATTTTTTTCGCTCCTCTCCACTCCCCGCTAATTCGCTTTTAACCGATAATGCAAGAGCGGACATAACGGCTTCCCAAAAATCCCTCATCATTTCTTCTGTTCCTGCGCCAACTTCCGTAATTTGTTCGCGTAAATGTCCTGCAATAAAATATGCTTCAACGGCTTTCATTTTTTGCCCTCCATAAATCCGAAATAGGTGTTGTCTATCTGCGCGTAGACGGTGTAGCCCGTCCAGCCGTGCGGGTGACCGCCCGAGAAGTAAAGCACGTAGGACGGTAGCGTCGAGCCGTGCATAAGGACGTAGTCGACAGCCTCGTAGTTCGCCTCCAGCGGCGTCGTTCTTTCCAGCGAGCCCGCCGTCGAGAATTGCCCCTTTGCGTATATCGTTTCCTTGACGCTCTCGCCGTTCTTCGTCATACGGTTTATTACGACCGATACGACCGCCCGCTGACACTCCGCGCTTTCGCCGCGTGCCTCACGGTAGACCAGCCGCGCCAGCAATTCGCGCTCGGTAGAGGTTATGACGATTATCGGCTGTCGCTCGATATAGACGATTTCAGGCACCGTGACGTATTCGACGACCGTCTCCGTGACGGGCTCCGTGTTTTTAACGGCATTTTTCAGCGCCGCGATATTGTCGTTCATCGACCCGTAAAGCGTGAATAGGCTTAACAATGCGACGCCGACAAGCGCCGCCGTTATTATCGTTATCGGGTGTTTCCACTCATCCCACCAGTTCATTTTTGTCCCTCCAAAAAGTCCTCGACCGTTGTTTGTATAGGTCGGTTGATGTATTCGTCTACCTTGCGGTCGACCTCATTAAACGGAACGCCGTATTTGAAGCCCCTCGAGATAACGTTCGGCACCTTCGCGAGTTCGGCAAGTTCAGCCCATAGTTCGGGGTGCTTTGTCTTGACCGAGGCGAAGCCCGCAATACGTTGATTAGGGCAAAACCAGCACCCGTCGCGGTTGACCTCGTTTTCGTAGGTCGGGAGAACGAGCCCTTCTTCGCGGCATATCTCCATAGCCTTCGGTTGAGTTATCCCAAGTTCGGCAAGAAGTGACCGTTGACCGCGTATTTTCATACGTTCGAGGCGTTCGGGCTCGTCGGCACATATCCCGACAGTTTCCTCGTGGTCGCCGAGCGCCCGTAGATACCTCTTTATCGGTTTGACCTTTTCTTGTTGCATACTGCACGCGCCGCCCATAAGGAAGCCGCAGTATTTGCCGACGTTTTCGGGATACTTTGACTTTTGCCGCACGTGCCAAAAGTAATACATATAGTCCTTGTCGGACGTTAAGACCTCGACGGGATAGCCCCAGCCCTCGATTATCGGCTTCGCGTAGTTCAATAGCCAATCGACCTTTTCGGGCACGTCGCCGTAAATACCTCGTTGTTTGTCAAACCATACGAGCGAGGTGATAACGTGGTCGATTTTCAGCCCGAGCCGCCGAGCCTTATAAGCGTCGCGGTGCTATCCTTGCCACCGCTCCAAGATACGACCGTCTGCATAATTACGTCTCCTTTATTTCAATCCCGTAGCGGTAGAGCATAAGTTTCCGCTTTATTCGGTAAACGTCGGTGCGGCACCCCTTGCAGTCCTCGACCACGGTTTCGCCGTTCTCCTTGTAAACGTAATCGGCGATGTAATAGACCGCCCGCTCGGAGCCGATTTTCGGAACGAGCTCGAAAGGCACCTGCAAGCGCAGGTCTGATATGAGCCCCGCTTTCTGCATAAGGTCAAGTTCCATAAAGCGCCGTGCCTCACGGCGGCTGTCAAACATCTTGCCGTTCAAGACCGTTTGTTTGTTCCCGTATTTGCTTTTTGCCATTTTTCGATTTCCTCCCTCTTGATTTTTTCGGCGAGCCATACGCCGTCGATGTCGGTCAGGGTTTCAAACCACTCGGAGCGGAAAAACCGTTCGAGCCAGTATCGTTTCGCCCACGCGGAGCCGTTCCTATATTGCCGCAGGGTAGCGCGGACGGCGGCGCGGTATTCCTCCGCCGCCTGCGTTATAATTGCGTTCACCAGCTCGATAGCGCCCTCGTCGTTGATTTCAACGGCTTCAAGATAACGATAATCTTTCTCCGATACGTGTATTTTCGTCTGCATTTATTTCCCTTCTTCCTCGTCGTCCTCACTCGGCAACGGAAGCACGCCCGACGCCAGCGCCCGCCGCGCAAAGTCCCTATATTTATTGATTGTTTTCGCCGTCGCTTCTTTATCGTCCTTGTGAGCCCAGCTTCGGATTGTCGCGTAATGGGATTTATAAGTCGCGCCCTTGCTGGCGATATATTCCGATAGCCTTTCAATGCGTGCAGGCAGGTCAGGGTATTCCGCTTTTAACTTTTCATATTCTTCATCAGTTAAAAGGACGTTCTTATATTCCCCGTATTTATGCTTTTCAGTTTTCTTATTACTTATTTCATATTTCTTATTTCTTATTTCCATATGCTCGGGCATATCGTTAGGCATATGCTCGGGCATATGCTCTCCCATACGGTCGGCTTGTGCTTTATTTTCTTCGATTTTCTTTTTCAAAGCCATACCGTTTGCAATACGGGAGTTTACATAAGCGGCGCGGCGTTCGATTTCAATATCGGCGCGGCGGTTATAATATTTGCCGTCTTCGTCAAGCGTAAACTTTGACAAAAGCTCGTCGCTTATATCGCCGACTGCCTTTTCCATTTCGTCAAGGGTAAGGTGTCCGCGTTGCTGTTGATAGCATAACAGCGTAATGTATTTGCCGCGTTCTTCCATTGACATAAACGCAACGCCTATAAGGAAATCAGCAGGGTAAAATAGCATACAAGGGTCTTTCATTTTGACCTCCTACCTGCCGTTCAAAACGGCAGGGTTTCAATGTCCGAGCCCTCGGCAGGGAATAA
>JAZNFU010000267.1:0-2612 GCA_045576135.1 Eubacteriales bacterium | reverse complement strand
GTTATGTTGCCTACAAATACACATAACGCTTGTTATGTTGTAGGAAAAATGGACGTACGGATGACCTGTGTAAAATTGCATAACAAAAGAAGCCTTTTCGACATTGATTTTTTCGCAAAATGAACGAAAAGGCTTTTTCGTCATAGAAAAATGAATTTTTTAAGAAAAATTTAAGGAAAATCACCGAAAAAATATTGACATTTTTTGAACGGTGTGCTAAAATAAACCACCAGCCGCTTTTGAAAAGCGCGCAAAAAATTAATATGTATTACATAACAAGCGTTATGTGTATTTGTAGGCAACATAACAAGCGTTATGTTATCGGAGTCGGCGAATGCCGGCTTTTTTTGTTAGATTACAAGACGCATATTCTCCATTTTGCGTTTATGCTCTTGTGCGGTGGTGGTGATATAAATTCTCGTGGTATTTATGTTGGTATGACCGAGAATATCGGCGAGCTTCGCTATATCCTTTTCTATTCCGTAGAACGTCCGTGCAAACAGATGTCGCAGATTGTGCGGAAAGACCTTAGTCGCCTCAACCCCGGCTTCGCAACAAAGCGCCTTCATATCGCGCCAGATATTGTGTCGGCTTATCGGCCTTCCGTTTTTGGTGACAAAGACCGAGCCGCTCGATATTCGGTTTAACTTAACGTATCGCAAAAGCTTTTTCTTCAAGCCGTTTACGATGAAAACCCGCCTGTTTTTTCCCTTGCAGCTTACGAATGCCTCGCCTCGTCTGAGCGCTTCCACCGTTATAAATTCAAGCTCGCTTACTCGTATGCCGCATCCGCAAATGGTTTGTATTATCAGACTCAGCCTCTCGTTTCCGCGCTTGTGTGCGGTTTCGGTGAGTCTTATATACTCCTCCCTCGTCAGCTCCTTTTCCTCGGGGCAAAAGGCGGATTTTTGGATTTTGTACTGCTTCACGCAAAGCTCAAGCCAACCTGAAAATTTAAAAAATACGTTAAGCGCCGCCAACATAGAATTCGCGCTTGCAACGGCGTATTTTGAAAGCAATTCACTCTTATACGCAAGAACGCTTGATTTTTCAATCCCACCGCCGCCGACGAATGCAGAAAATACCCGTATATCGTGTAGGTATTTTTCTATCGTTGCCCGGCTCCGTTCCTCCGTAAACAAATAATTTCGAAATTCCCTGATTTGGATATCGCTGATTTTTCGTTCCATAAATTTACCTCCGTTTTTGTAATTGTTTGCTCTTTACAAGCGTAATATTAATTTTATCGCAAATTAACTTAAATAACAAAGGACCTCGGTGGGAAAAATATATAAAACGAAGAAAACGAGGTAGAATATGAAGCTGTCAGAGCAAAGATATCTGAAGGAAATAGCTAAATCGTACCCAAACAGACGCGCCGTACAGAGCGAAATAATCAATTTAAACGCCATACTGAATTTACCGAAGGGCACGGAGCATTTTATGAGCGATTTACACGGTGAGCACGAGGCGTTCGCGCATATACGAAATAACGCATCGGGAGTCATACGAAAAAAGGTGGATTTGCTTTTTTCGGATTCTCTCACAAAAGACGAGCGAGCAGCCCTTTCCACTCTCATTTACTATCCAAAGCAAAAGCTCGAGGAGCTTCGTAACGGGCCCCTGCATATCGACAAAAAATGGTATCTCGACACGCTTATCAAGCTCACGACGGTGTGCCGACTTACCGCCTCAAAATACACTCGTTCCAAGGTGCGAGAGCATCTGCGCGCCGTCGCTTCGGGATACGATTACATCATAGACGAATTGCTCAACTGTAGATTTGAGGATTCGACAAAAAAGAGTTATTTTGAGAGTATTTTGAAAAGTATAGTTGACATTAACGCGTCAGAAGCATTGATAACAGCGATAAGCTCAGCTATAAAAAGCCTCGTTATCGACCACCTACACATCGTAGGTGATATATACGACAGAGGACCGAGAGCGGACCTTATAATCGACGAGCTGATGAGTGAAAAATCCATTGATATTCAATGGGGCAATCACGACGTTTTGTGGCTTGGTGCGGCAAGCGGCTCAAGAACCTGTATTGCAACAGTTCTCAACAACTGCATAACGTACAAGAACCTCGACGTTATAGAGATAGGCTACGGTATCTCGCTTCGCCCCTTAAGCCTTTTTGCATCCGAAACATATAGAAGTGCCAACTTGACGCACCTTATGCCCAAGGGCGATTCTCACGGCGATTTCGTCAAGCGGGACGACGAGGAACTGATAGCGAAAATGCACAAAGCAATCAGCGTTATACAGTTCAAGCTCGAAGGACAGACGATAATACGCAATCCCAAATTCAATATGGAAGATAGGCTCTTGCTTGACAAAATAGATTTTAAAAAAGGCACGGTTAGTATTGAGGGGGTCGAATATAATATGAGGGACACCGATTTTCCTACTGTAAGCGCTGACTCGCCGTATGATTTAACACCCGACGAGGAGGAGGCTATGCGATATTTGAAAAACGCGTTTATGCGCTCGGAAAGATTA
The DNA here is from genome assembly GCA_045576135.1 of Eubacteriales bacterium. Classification (GTDB taxonomy): domain Bacteria; phylum Bacillota; class Clostridia; order Oscillospirales; family CAG-272; genus UBA1740. Next base: position 107 of record JAZNFU010000267.1, on the reverse strand, counting down.
CAAAGACACGCAAAATTTTTATTTGAGCGCGGCGAAATGTATACGGTATATAATAAAAATCTGCTATTTCACGGCTGTATTCCGCTATGTGATGACGGCAGCTTTAT
>JAZNFU010000266.1:0-2011 GCA_045576135.1 Eubacteriales bacterium | reverse complement strand
CCTCAGCGGTAGAATAAAGAGTTTCCTCAAAGCCCTCGGAATCGCCAAAGCTGCCAACCGTGTACTTTTTTACAACGCTTGACGCCTCGGTATCATATTCTGTTCCGCAAATAATCTTTTTCATAAAATACGACCTTTCTTAAAGTATTCAATCATTATTATCCTTGATTTTATCCAAATCATACGGAGTAGTCTGATAAACGAAATAATTTAACCAGTTTGTAAAAAGAAGGGTTGCGTGAGCCCGCCAGGTTAAAAGAGGGCGCTTGGTATCGTCGTCATTCGGATAATAATTCTCGGGTACGGCAGGATTAAGTCCTGCGTTTTTATCTCTCAGGTATTCCTTTTCAAGCGTATTAACGTCATACTCCGAGTGACCTGTCAGGAAAACCTGCTTTCCTCTCTTGGTTATAACCGCATAAACGCCAGCCTTCTCCGACGATGCAAGAATACGCAAGGCATCTACCCTTTCAATATCCTCGCGTTTTACGGTAGTATACCTTGAATGAGGAACGTAAAACACGTCGTCAAAGCCGCGAAAAAGAATTGAGCGCTTGTATTCAACCGAGTGAGCGTACACGCCCGAAAGCTTCTCCTCCATCATCTGCTTGCCGATTCCGTAATGGTAGTAAAGTCCTGCCTGTGCGCCCCAGCAAATGTGGAGAGTGCTATGCACGTGAGTTTTTGTCCACTCCATTATCTCGCAAAGCTCGTCCCAATATTCAACCTCGTCAAACTCAAGCTTTTCAACGGGGGCGCCCGTGATAATCATACCGTCATAGTATTTCTCACGCACGTCGTCAAATTCCTTGTAAAATGCGAGAAGATGCTCCTCGGACACGTTCTTTGATTTGTGCGTTGATGTGTGTATAAGCTCGATTTCAACCTGCAGAGGTGTGTTACCGAGAAGTCTTGAAAGTTGTGTTTCTGTGTCAACTTTTGTTGGCATAAGGTTCAAAATAAGGATTTTTAACGGGCGAATGTCCTGTGTTATCGCGCGGCGTTCGGTCATCACGAAGATGTTTTCTTCCTCGAGAATTCTGACCGCGGGAAGCTCGTTTGGAATTTTAATCGGCAAGGATTTTCACCTCCTGAAAATGTCGTTTATTCGTCTATCGAACGAAGAGCCGCGTCAAGATCGTCAATAAGGTCGAGCGCGCTCTCAATACCGCAGGAATAGCGGATAAGGTCGGGGGACACGCCTGCTCTGGCAAGCTCCTCGTCGTTCATTTGTCTGTGGGTTGCGCTCGCGGGGTGCAGGCAGCAGGTGCGAGCGTCGGCAACGTGAGTTTCTATTGCGCCGAGCTTCATATTTTTCATAAATTTTTCGGCAGCCGCCCTGCCGCCGCGAACTCCGAAGCTGACGACGCCGCAGGAGCCGTTCGGCAGATATTTTTTCGCAAGCCCGTAATACTCGTCGCCCTCGAGGTCGGGATATTTGACCCAGGTAACGTTCGGGTGGTTTTTAAGGAATTTCGCTACGGCAAGACCGTTTTCGCAGTGACGCTGCATACGAATGTGCAGGCTTTCGAGTCCAAGCCCGAGAAGGAACGCCGACTGAGGCGACTGCGTGCAGCCGAAATCACGCATAAGCTGCGCGGTTGCCTTGGTTATGAACGCGCCCTCCTTGCCGAATCTTTCGTAATAATTCACGCCGTGATAGCTTTCGTCGGGAGTGCAAAGGCAATCAAACTTACCTGACTTCGCCCAGTCGAACTTACCCGAATCAACGATACATCCGCCAACCGCACTTCCGTGACCGTCCATATACTTGGTGGTGGAATGTGTGACGATGTCCGCGCCCCACTCGAAAGGACGGCAGTTGACGGGGGTAGCAAAGGTATTGTCGACGATAAGCGGAACGCCGTGCTCGTGCGCAACCTTGGCAAATCTTTCGATATCAAGAACGGAGAGGGCGGGATTTGCTATCGTTTCACCGAAAATCGCCTTGGTATTCGGGCGCATTGCCGCGCGGAGCTCGTCCTCGGTGGCATTCGGAGATACGAAGGTG
>JAZNFU010000265.1:0-6075 GCA_045576135.1 Eubacteriales bacterium | reverse complement strand
ATCGCATCTGTAATTACAAACGCAAAAAACAACGGCGTACTACTCTGCTAACCGCCGTTGTTTTTTTGTTTTTTGTAAATAATTATTTTCTTTTTCGCGTTTATTCCGAATAAAAGAAGACTCGTCCGTCCGCTTCGCACCGTTTAAGATTGAAGCTGCTTTCTATAATATCGGTTTGTAAAAGCTCATCCCTTTTGCCGAAGAATTTCGCCTCGCCGCCCTCGAGCAGAAGAATATAATCGGCGTATTTTACGGCGTATTCAAGGTTGTGCATAACCGATACGACGCATCTGCCGGCCTCGTGTGCAAGCGAGTGCGCGAGCTTCAAAAATTCGTTTTCATAGTCCGCATCCATAGAGGAGGTTGCCTCGTCGAGCAGGACGTTTTGCGTATTCTGCGCCAAGAGCATAGCGAAATACGCGCGCTTCAATTCGCCACCCGATATTTTGTCAAGATAAGACGTGCGAAGCGAGTCAAGCGAGGCGCGCGTTATAGCCTCGTCCACCATCCTTTGCTCGCGCACCGAGTCGGAGCCGCCGTCCTTTTTATACGGACTTCTGCCGAGGGCGACAAGCTCCTCAACGGTTATATGCGGTGAAGTCGGACGCTGAAGAATTCCCGAAACGGTGCGCGCGCGCTCACGCGACGTCATACCCGAAAGCGACACGCCGCCGTAGCTGATATCGCCCTCGTAATCGGCAAGCGCCAAAAGCGCGCCGACGAGCGTAGACTTTCCGCTGCCGTTTCTGCCGATAACTGCGATAAGGCTTCCGTCGGGCAGGTGTGCGCGTATGCCGCCGAGCACCCTTGCCCTACCCCACCCGGCACTCTTTATATCAATTTTTATACTCATAAGTATTCCCTCCTTCCGCCAATCAAAAGCAGAATAAAGAAGGGCGCACCGACGAGTGCCATCATAATTCCAACGGGTATCTCGGTCGGCGAAAAAAGCATTCTTCCGAGAAGGTCGGCAAGCGTGGTGACGAGCGCACCGAGAAGACACGAGCCGACGAGATTCTGCGAAAATCCGTGCCCTGTGAGCTTTCTTGAAATATGCGGAACGACGAGTCCGACGAAGCCGACGAGTCCGGCAATGCTGACGGCAGACGCCGCCGCGGCAGAGGCTATAACGACGCATATTACGCGCACCCGACGAACGTTAACGCCGAGTATATGTGCGCCGCCCGCACCGAGCGAAAGCAGATTTATCTCCCTTGAAAAAGCCGCCGCGATGGCGGCGCACAAAGCCACTATAACGGCAGGCACGGCGAGCACCGTATATTCGGTACTCGAAAATCCGCCTATAGAAAAGGAATTATAAGAGGCGAGGACGTCGGTATCCAAAAGCGATATCGCACCGATAGCCGCATTGAAAACAGCGTTCACAGCAACGCCCGCCAAGACTATCGAGGACTTGCCGCCGCCCGCCCCCTCTGAGAGCATTATGACAATTATAGTTGTCACAAAAGCACCAAAAAAGGCAAAAAGCTGCATAAGCGCACTTGCGCCGATGCTCATACTCAGCGGTATTGATGAAAGAAAAATCATAACGCCGAGTCCCGCACCCGAATTGATTCCGATAATACTCGGCGCGGCGAGGGGGTTGGAGGTCACGCTCTGTAAAATAAGTCCCGAAAGCGAAAGCCCCACTCCCGCAACGACAGCGGAAATAACCCTCGGCGCTCGCACGCGGTAGATAATAAGCGTTTCGGTTCCATAGCCGTCCTTTGCAAAAAGTGCTGAGAAAAACTGCTCGGTATTCATTTCATACGCGCCGTAGCGCACGGAAAGGACGAGCACCGCCGCGAGCGCAAAAAGCAAAAGAAAGCCGCGCGCCGCGCCGCGCTTATCCGATTTCAATTTCAATCTATTCATAAAGATAACCGTACAGCACGCGGTAAGCCTCGTACCATCTCGCACACGGCTTGTACTGAAATAGCTCCTTTGATAAGAAGATGTATTTTTTATTTTTCACCGCGTCAAGCTCTGCCCAGCCGCCGCCTGAAAACAGCTGCTCGACGTAGCCTTTCGCGCCGTCCTCGTCGCCCATCAGGCTTATGAAAATATATTCGGGATTTTCGCTTATGATATACTCAAGGTCGAGCCCGTCAAGCAGTGTCGGCGCGCCCTCGGCAATATTACAGCAACCAAGCTCAGAGAGCATTTCGGCGGCAAAATGGTCGGTTGGAAGCTTCGCCTTCAGAGTGGTTTTAGTCGCTCTGGCAAAAAGAATTTTCTTTCCGCTGCACTCGGCATCAATGCCCGAAAGAAGCGCCGAAATATTCTCCCCAACGGCTCTACCGTAAGTATCGTAAGCCGCCGCATCCCCCGTTATATCGCACATCGTCCCAAGCACCCCAAGGTAGTCACGGAAGCACTTGACTCTGAAATAAGCCACCGGAATGCCCGCCGCGCGCAAAATCGGCGCAAGCTCAAGCTGTCCCGGGTAATCGGCGGTGCATATAACGAAATCGGGCGCCTGCGCGAGCAAAAGCTCGATATTGATACTCTTTCCCACGCCGCCCGAGTCCGAATGGACACTCGGCGTATCGGCATCGCAAAATCCGCGAAGCACGCTCTCACCGACGCTCACGGCGACCTCGCCGCCCGCGCTTGACCAAATCTCAGCAAGCGAGGAAAAGAGCACGGCAACGCGCCCGGGCGCACCGTCGAGCACAACGCTGTTTCCAAGGCTGTCGGTGAAGCTTATATCCCCCTCGGCTTCGGGTAGGCAGGAGGTGAGCGACGCAAGCGTAAAAACGGCGCATAAAAGGAAAGCTAAGCGTCTGAGTGTTGAAGAAAATCTCAAATGATATCACCCATATCCGTCTTTATTATTTCCGCGCGGCGCAAAATAAGCTCGTCCGAAAGAATAATCCTCTCCGCCTCGGCAAAGCCGACTCTTGCGACGGTATCCGCAAGCCTCTCACCGTCAACTCCGTACGCCTTGAAGAAGAGTATCGTCTTTTCAACAGCCAAAAGCACCGACTCCTCGTCACAAAATACGGGCGAGAGCTGTACGCCCCGTGCAAACCTTTTTCCCCATCTGCCGCCGATATAGACGCTGTATCCCGTGCTGTAGCCGCCGAATGCACCGAACGGACACTTGCCACGGCATCTGCCGCAATTGTTGCAAAGCTCGGTATCAAGCACCGCCTTACCGCCTTCAAGTCGGCACGCACCCATCGGGCACGTCTCTCTGACTCCGCACTTCTTGCAGCCGCGGCACTTTTCAGCGTCAAAGGTGGGCACGAGCTGTCCTATAATACCGACGTCGTTGAGGTCGGGCTTAACGCAATTGTTCGGACAGCCGCCGACGGCAATCTTGAATTTATGCGGAAGCTTAAGCCTTCCGTAGCCCTCGTAAAATCTCTTATGTATTTTTTCGGAAAGCCCGAAGGTGTCGATAAGTCCGAAAACGCAGGTCGTTCCCTTACAGGAAACTATCGGGCGCACCTTTTTTCCCGTGCCGCCCGTCTGCAAGCCGAACTTGGCAAGATACTCGCGAAGCGGCTCTATATTTTCATACGGCACTTTCTGTATTTCTACGGTCTGCCTCGTCGTCATCGCAATCTCGCCCGAGCCGAATTTTTCGGCGGCGTCGGCTATCGCGCGGCTCTTTTCCACGCTGATTTTACCGTTCACGGTAATTACGCGCACGTTGAAGCAATCCTCGGTCGTTTTATCTCTGAGGCATCCGAGTCCCTTAACTCTTGCGACGTCGGATGCGGAAATTTTACACTCTGCCATTTAAGTTACCTCCAAAGCTGAATCGTATTTTATTAAGTATACCACCATTTCACAGTTATGTCAATGCAAAAAGATTATTTCAAGACTCACCGACCGTTACTTAAAATGCGTCTTATATTCTCTAATTAACAATGTGTTCACCGTATGCGCCTTGACTTAAGGACTTTTATGGTGTATAATTCCATTGTAGCTTGCTTTTATTTTTAAATTCAAAAGAGGTCCTCTATGTCCGAAGAAAAAAACACAGAATATAAAATGACACCCCGTGAGCGCGTCGAAAATTATTGGTACCACTACAAGTGGCACACGCTGGCGGCGCTGTTTTTCATAATCGTAATCACCGTCTGCACTCTGCAGCTCTGTCAGCGCGACTCCTACGACGTCTATGTTATGTACGCCGGCTCGGGTGAATTGAAGCGCACCTCGGAGGACGGTGATTTTCCCGAATATCAGAAGGCAGTATCCACCCTCGGCAAGTACGCCGCCGATTACGACGGCGACGGAAATATCTCGGTTGCCCTGCTTTCGCTTTTCACACCGACGAGCGCTGAGGAGGCTGAAATAGTCGCATCGGGCAAGGATTTAAACTACGCGCTCGCATACGATAACTGGCAGGTGCTCTCGGACAATATGCTGACGAGCGACTATTACCTCTGCTTCTTATCCGAGGCAATATTCCTCGAGTACTGTGAAAACGAGGCGCAAATCTTCGATAAAATATCCGACTACACCGCGCCGGAGGGAGAATACGACTACGTCAACGAATACGGAATCAAGCTCTCCTCGCTCCCGATTTACGCGCGTGACGGCATAAAAAATCTTCCCGACGATACGGTAGTATGCATAAGGCGGCTCGGCGCGGTCAGCACGAGATTCGACAAGGCAACCGAAAAAGCGCACGAGCGCGCGGGGCTCTTGCTCACCGAGCTTTTAAAGTAATCACTCTTTCGATAAATCTTCATATAATACTATCAAACGCCTGCCAACCTAAATTCGATTTCGGTTACTATTGGATACGGCGCGGATTGGAGATTATATGAAAATTGTAATAGTACGCTCACCGAAATTTTTATCATATATACTTGCAAAGATATTCGGAGTTCAGCTCGATAAAAAGTAGATACATCATAATACAGTCTGCGCCACACCGGCGCAGACCGCAACGTCAAAAAACGGTAGGGGTGCAAAATTCCGCACTTCTACCGTAATATAATCTAAATTGAGAAAAACCGTAGGTTTTCGAGATTGTTTCCTTAAAGCTTGCGCGTAATAATACTAAAGAGGTACTGTGTTTGTCACACAACACCTCTTGTTTTTATTCGGTTCTGCCCGTCGGGGCGGCGTATTTGGGCATAACCAAACAAAAAACTCTAATAAATAGAGAAAAAACGCAAGTTTTTGACATTGATTGCGATAAATAATGAGAACCGAGATAGATATTTCATTACACTCTAATGCAACGTCTACCTCGTTTTTTGTTTGATTATGCCCGTCGGGGCATGGGGATTTGGAGCAGAAATCGTCGTTTGCGACCGAAGGTGTACAAGGGTACACCGAGAGTTCAGCAAACGGCGATAAAACAAAAAACTCTAATAAAAACGGAGAAAACTGTAAGTTTTCAACTCTTCATAGAATCTTTTACTTTACCGTTTTTTGTTTGGTTCTGCCCAAATCCACCGCCCCTATTTGTTTTTGAAGAATTGATAGAGGTAACACGGTATCATACCGTTATACAGCTTCCTCACCTTATCCGCACGCTTGCCGTAAAAGCGCTCGAATGCGGGGTGCGAGGTTATGATATAAACCTGCCAGGGCGCAAGGCTTCTGAAATGCTCGCCGATTTTGCGGTAGAGTATCTCCGCTTCCCTTTGCGTTCCGAGGCGCTCGCCGTACGGCGGGTTTGTGACGATAGTGCCTCGCATACCGCCCGAGGAAATTTTAGTACAGTCCATCTGCATAACCTTGATGCTCTCGGCAACCCCCGCCGCCCTCGCATTCCTCTCGGTAAGCGATACGCAGGGCGCTGAAATATCCGAGGCGTATGCACGGAAGGCGCTCTTTATCTCGTTATCCCTCGCTTCCTCTCTCGCCAAATCAAATCTATGCTTGGCGATATAGGGAAACTCCTCCGCGGCAAAGCTGCGGCGCACGCCGGGCGCGATATTGTTCATAAGCATAGCCGCCTCAATGGCTATAGTGCCGCTGCCGCACATAGGGTCCCAAAGCAAAACGTCCTCTCTTGGACGCGAGGTTTTCGCTATCGCCGCCGCGAGCGTTTCTCTTATCGGTGCGGCGTTTGACTCTTTACGGTATCCGCGCTTGTGA
>JAZNFU010000264.1:0-3956 GCA_045576135.1 Eubacteriales bacterium | reverse complement strand
TTTGTTATGCGAGGGTCGATTTGCCGCCGTAGACGACCTTTCCGTCGACCAGTTCAACGACCGCTATTTCGTAGCCGCTTGTGCCGATTGCCGAGGACACTACGAAAGAGCCACCCGCCAGCGTAGCCGCTCCCCAGCCCGTGAGGTCTGCGCTCGCAGTCCCCGCGTCAGGGAGCTCGACGGTTTCGCCGACCTTGAAATAGGCATTTGCGCCCGTGCCGCCCGAAAGAGCGATTATCCAGTTGTCGCCCGTCTTCGTGTTGCTGACACCGAGAGGCGCAGGCGTGACGGTATAGTTAAAAGACGCCGAGGTCTGCGTTGCATAGCCCGTCGCGGAAGCGATAGCCTGTAAGGTCGCGGTTTCGGTGAGTTCTATCGGCTCGGTATAAGGCACGCGGTCGCCCGTGTTGCCGAAACGCCAGCGAATAAGAGCGTCAGGCGTGGAGCAGGTGAGCGTGACCTTTGTGCCGTAATCGACGGTGCCAGCGGCAGGCGACGCGACGGCTTTTTCACATTTTGCCTGCGTGAATTCAGCCGTAGCGACATCGCTGTCGATATAGTGTCCCGCTTTGGTAGCCTTCGCTTTTATTGTGACGCCCGAAGCGAGCGCGGTCGCGCCAAGTTCTATCGGCGCCTCGTAAAGGGTTTCAGGGTCGCCGCCGCCGACGCTGTAATAGATTTCAGCGCCCTCGTTGAAAGAGGTTATATTCACGGTCAACGGCGCGGGATAGTCGCCCGCGACGGGAGTGACGACGGGAGCGTAAAGCACCTCGTCGAAGCCCTGCACGGTGTAGTAGTAGGTGAGCCCGTTTATGTCGCAGGCGTCGACGATTTCTATTTTTTCGATGTCGACGAAAAACTCGCCGACCATATTGACCGTAGCCGAATAGCCGCTCGACGCGGGAGCGCAGATAACGCTGTCGGTGTCATTGAGAGCGATTTCAGCCGCCGCCGAGCAGTTTATCTCGAAGCCTATAATTTTGAAGCCGTAGGCGTTTTCAGGGATAAGATTTGCCGTTATATCGGTGTTCGCCGATACGCTCTGCGCGGTATAAGCGCCGCAGTTGACTTTATACATTAGTCTTCGTCCTCCTCTGCTTTTTTGACGCCGTCGCCCTTGCCGAGCGCGTGGGCGAGCATATAGTTCGCGGTCTTGTTCCAGTCATACTCGTATTCCTGCAGTTTGTTCTGCACGTCAGGCGGGACGATGACCTCGGCGGCTTTCTGCATACCCGCGATACCGCGCATAATGCCCGCCGCCGCTTTCAGCGTTTCTTTCAGTTTTCTGCCCTCGGTCGAGAGTATTTCGGTGCCGAATTCAAGCAACGCGTCCTTGATAGACGGTTCCGCGTAGCCGAGCGACAGCCCGATTTCGGTCAGGTCGTCAAGCTGGTCGCCGATTTCGTCATACCACTCGCCGAGCTTTTCGTGATTGCCGAACCAGCCCGCGTCGTCAATCAGGTGACGGTGCAGGGTAGTCATATTGTGATACTGGATTTTCAGGAACGCCAAAAGGCGCTCAAATTCGTTCATTTGTCTTTCTCCTTTGTTTGAGCCGTTGCAACGGCTTTTTTAACGGTTTTCTTCTGCGGTGCGGTGTTTTTTTCAGCCGCGACGGAAAGCGCCTCGTAGCGGCAGTAGGGCATTCTTGCGCCGAGGTCAAAGTCGCCGACCGAATAAACGGTTGTCTTGCAGATTTCACACTGCATTTTTCCATCTGCGACAATGCGGTGTTTACAGGTAGAGCAAGTCATTTTTTATCTCCTTTCGCGGTTATGCCTCTTTTGTTTCACGGTTAGCGGCCGTGATTTTTGCCGCTATCGAGCGGTCATATTTATAGACCTTGCCGTCGTATTCGTAGGTTAACACCTGCATACGCTCGGCATACGTCGGGAGGCCGTGTTCTTCAGAGTATTCTTTATAGCGTTCGGTCGCGGTCTTCACCTTTTTTGCCGCCTTTTTGAAAGCTTCTTTGTCGCCCGTAGCGTTGGCGACCGCGGCGTCCCGCTTCGCGTAGCGCACCTCGCGCTCATAGCGGCGCTGGTTTTGCGTTTCGGCATATCGGGCGTCGTTTACGTCTTTCGGCGGCACTTCGCCGCGAATAACTGATACCCGCGGGATGAATACATTAGGCGGGGTATGGTGGCAGTTGATACCGAAAAGGCCATCGGGCTCTCCATAGGATGTTAGGTTGAGCGGGTGAATTTCAATCGTCTTCCCGTCAAGGTCGGTTGTCGTTCCCGAGCGGTTTTCGGTCGATATGACCTTCCCCTGCCACGGATAGCATTTCGGCCGCGCCGACCAGTTAATCGGCACCCATATCAAATCGTTTCCGTATTCGGCGTTTCGTGTCATCGTTGCTTGCAGGGCGACGTTGCCCGTCGTTGTCCGAATATCCATATTGACGTAGGCTTCCGCGCTCCAGCGGCGGTCAGCCTTGTCGTAGAAGCCCGTGATACCTGCGGCGACCATTTGCGCGACCGCTTTTCGCACGGCTTCTCCACGGCTTATAACGCCCGTAATGACTTCGGCGGTCACCGTGTTAAGCGTCGATTGAGCCGACGCGAGCCCTTGCTCGTAAAAGGTGGTGTCGGCGACGACCTTGCGATAGGCGTCGAGCGTCGATTGAAGCATCGTCGTATTCACCATATTGAGCGTGTTGATGGCTTGTTGCTGATACGACGCGAGGATGCTTTTTATCGAGTCCGAAATAGAGGCGTGGGTAGTGTCGAATAAGCCCTCTTTCACCGCGGCGAGCAGGTCGGGCTCGTTCTTTTCGACCGCCGCGAGCGCGGCGCCGATAAGCACAAATCGCACCAGCGCCTGTTCTTTGCGGACGTAGGACGATATGATGTTCGCGCTTTCATCGGTGAGTTTACCGAGTTCGGCGAGTTTGATATACCGCCATTGTTGAGTCGGGGTAGGGTCATCCGCGACCGAAAAATGCCGTGCGATATTGATTATCAGCGCGTCGGTCATTTCTTCGTAAAGGGCGACCAGCGGCTCCGACCATTTATCGACGGGCGTATAGTTGATAGGCGGTTTCGGCATTTATTATCACTCCGCGAAAGACGTTAATGCGTCGATGGCGACCGCGTCTATGCTCTTTTCTTTGTTGATTTTATCAAGTTCCGCGGCGGCCTGTTCGGGCGTCATCCCCAGCACCTTCTCCATAAAGGTCACCTTTGACATTACGCCCGACGCGACGAGGTTGATGCCCTCGGCGATATTCGTCTGCCTGTCTTGGATGATGGCGTCGTCCCAGTAGATGTTCGCGCAGTAGTCGAGCGGCGCGTCTTTGGGGAACCAGTCTTTGACCTTCTCGCCTTCGAATTCGTAGTCGTAAATGCAAGCGATGGCGATGATGTTGTAGACCATCCTGTAAATCGCGGGCTCGATGACGTTATGGCAGTTCTTTATGGTCTTATATGTTTTGCTGTTCTCCGAAACGACCTCGGTCGCGGTTTTAACGCCCGCGTGCGCGTCGAACGTAAACGAATTGTTCGAGAAGCCGAGTTCGAGGCACAGCGTCGCCAAGTGGGTGTTAAGAGCCGTGACGTGTTCGTTCACGCGGAGCGACACCGAATTGTCGATGATTTTTAATTCGTCGCGGTCATCCGTTGCCAGCGCTTCGTAGACCTCGTCGTTTGGGTCGAAAAAGCGGCGAACTTCGTCGGAGTCGGGGTCGGCGACAGTGCGAATGGCCGTCGCGGGAACGATGATGCGCTTCTTCCCGAGTTGAAATTCACGGACAAAACTGTCGTATGCGATGTCGAGCGCGTGAAGCGTCGATAGGGAATTGGCGTATATCGAGATGCCGAGCGGCGAGTTGTCGTCTACGTTGTTCGCGATGGGCGTGCGGAAATAAGAAAACAGCGAGTGTTCCAGCCCCTGCAAAGGTGTGGTTTCGTTAAGGAACGGGTAAATGACGTTGAGAAGTCGGATCGTAGCCATGT
>JAZNFU010000263.1:0-3355 GCA_045576135.1 Eubacteriales bacterium | reverse complement strand
TTATCTTCCCCGGTCACGGCGGTGTTCTTGACAGATTTGACTCCGTCATAGCGGTAGCTGCTCCGCTTATGATAATTTGCCTCGCCTTCCCGCCCTTTGCATAATACTTAAAAATTACCGCCGTGCACAATGCGTGGCGGTTTTTGTAAAATGGAGTGCCTTATGTGTGAAAACAGAACGATAGCCATACTCGGCGTGACCGGCTCGGTCGGCACGCAATCGCTCGACGTCGCCGCCCGACGCGGATACAAGGTTGATTTTATAAGCGCGGATACAAGCGTTAGCGCCTGCGAGCATATAGCGCGCAAATTTTCCGTGCGAGCCGTCGCTATGGCGAACGAGAGCGCGGCGAGAGATTTGGCTGTGCGCCTTTCGGATACCGATATTAAGGTGTACTCCGGCGCTTCGGGAATCGAGGAGGGAATAGCTCTTAGCTCCGCCGATTCGATAGTGAATTCTATTACGGGTGCCGCGGGTCTTTTGCCGACGCTTGCCGTAATCGATATGGGTGTGCGACTTTGCCTTGCCAACAAGGAATCGCTCGTTATGGCGGGTTGTGAGGTTATGCGCCGCTCAAAAGAGCGCCGCGCCGAAATAATACCCGTTGACAGCGAGCATAGCGCGATATTTCAATCGCTTAAGGCGGGCAGGGCGTGTGAGGTTAAGAGAATACTTCTGACAGCCTCGGGCGGTCCGTTTTATAAAAAGAGCCGCGCGGAGCTTGCCGCGGTAACGGCCGAGGACACGCTGAAGCACCCGACCTGGAAAATGGGTAAGCGTATAACCGTCGACAGCGCGACGCTTATGAACAAGGGCTTTGAGCTGATAGAGGCGGTGCATTTGTTTGATTTGCCGAGCGAGAGGGTGGAGGTCGTCGTGCATCCGCAAAGCATACTTCACTCGGCTGTTGAATATGCTGATAATGCCGTGATAGGTCAGCTTTCCGTACCGGATATGCGGCTTTGCATACAGTACGCCCTCGATTATCCGAGCAGGGTGTCTGCCGCAGTCGAGCCGCTTGATTTATTTAAGGTCGGCACGCTAAGCTTTGCCGAGCCGGATACCGACGCCTTTCCGCTGCTTTCGCTTGCCGCGCGTGCCGCGAATGACGGCGGTGCGATGGGTGCCGTTTTGAACGCCGCCGACGAGGTCGCGGTAAACGCCTTTCTTGAGGAAAGAATAGGCTTTATCGATATATCCGATACCGTGCTCGCGGTTTATGAGAAAATGAGCTATGCCAAAAATTACAACGGCATAGACTCGGTGCTTGCCGCCGATAAAGAGGCAAGAGAATTGGCAAAAAGCATAATTAAGGAGAAATAATTTGAATCCGTTCGTTACCGCATTTATAGCTATTTTAGTGTTCGGCTTTCTGATATTTATACACGAATTCGGTCACTATATCTTCGCAAGAATATTCGGGGTGGCTATAAAGGAATTTTCCATAGGAATGGGACCGAAGCTTCTTTGGTTCGACTCGAAAAAAACGGGTATAACCTACAAGGTGTGCGCCTTTCCCATCGGCGGCTACGTCGCTATGGAGGGTGAGGACGGCGAGTCCCCAAATCCGAATTCCTTTGATAAAAAGCCAGCCTGGCAGAGATTTATCATAACCGCCGCGGGCGCCTTCGTCAATATACTTTTTGGCTTTTTGGCTATGATAGTACTCGCATCGATGATAAATATAGGCGATACCACCGTCCGCACCTTCGTGGACACCGCGGAGTATAACCTTGAGGTGTCGAGCGAGGACTCAGGACTTATGGTAGGCGACGAGATTATTAAGGTCGGCGAGCGCCGTGTGACCGTATACGACGAGCTTTCCTACGAGATTATGAGGCAGGGAAACGAGCCGGTTGACCTGACCGTGAAAAGAAACGGTAAGATAGAGGTAATAAAGGACGTAGTCTTTCCTACGGTTACCGAAAGCGGTCAGACCTTCGGTATGCAGGACTTCGGTGTTCATAAGATTGATAAGAGCGCCCTCACGGTTATCGGATATTCCTTCCGAAAATCCGCGCTCACCATACGAATGTGCTGGGAGTCGATATACGACCTCGTAAGCGGCAGGTATACCCTTGGCGCCGTTTCGGGTCCTATCGGTATATCCTCGGCAATAGGAACGGCGGCGAGCTACGGCGCAGAGTCGCTTTTGAATATCGTCGTGCTTATCAGCATAAATCTCGGATTTATGAATTTGCTTCCCATTCCCGCGCTCGACGGCGGTAGGCTTATAACCGTTCTTTTTGAGATGGTAACGAGGAAAAAAATACCCGCGAGGGTGGAGGGAATTATAAACGGAGTGGGACTCATTCTTCTGCTCACGCTTTCCTTCGTGATTATGGTAAAGGACGTATTTCAGCTGATTTTGTAAATATAAATTGACATTGGCGGTGCTTTATGGATTATAATTCGTACAGACGGAAAACAAGACCTATACTCGTAGGCGGAGTTGGAATCGGCGGAAATTATCCGATTGCGGTTCAGTCTATGACTAACACGGATACCTACGACGCTACCGCGACCTTTGAGCAGGTGCGCGCCTTGGAGGCGGGCGGCTGTGATATCGTGCGCGTAACCGTACAGGACGCGTCGGCGGCAAAAACCATAGCCGAAATCAAGCACCGCGGAATCAGAGTGCCGATCGTTGCGGATATCCATTTCGACTATCGCGCGGCACTTGCCGCAGTAGCGGCGGGTGCGGATAAAATAAGAATAAACCCCGGAAATATCGGAAGCCGCGAGCGCATACACGAGGTGGTGAAAGCCTGCCGTGAGCGCCGCGTTCCTATTCGCATAGGCGTGAATTCAGGCTCGCTTGAGGCGCAGATTCTTGAAAAATACAAGGCTCCGTGTGCCGAGGCGCTTGCCGAGAGCGCTATGTATCACGTATCCATTCTTGAGGATTTTGATTTTTGCGATATAGCGATATCGGTCAAATCCTCCGACGTTATCACTATGGCGCGCGCGAATAAAATCCTCGCCTGCCGTACCGAATATCCCATTCATCTCGGCGTTACCGAGGCGGGTGCGGGGGATATGGCGCTCGTGAAAAGCAGTATCGGCATCGGTGCGCTTCTTACCGAGGGTATCGGCGATACCCTGCGCGTTTCGCTGACCGACGACCCGATAAAAGAGATAGGGGCGGCGAAAAATATTCTTCGCTCGCTCGGACTTATCGGTGGTATGAATATCGTCAGCTGTCCCACCTGCGGCAGAACGAAAATTGACCTTATCCGACTTCTTGCGGATTTTGAGTGCCGCGTGGACCGCGAGGGACTTCGAGACAAAAATATAAAGGTTGCCGTTATGGGCTGTGCCGTAAACGGACCGGGTGAGGCAAGAGAGGCTGAGG
>JAZNFU010000262.1:0-1539 GCA_045576135.1 Eubacteriales bacterium | reverse complement strand
CAATCGTAACGGTGGCTCCGTGCGCCGCGGCCGCGTGCTTCACTATAGAAAGGCCAAGACCGGTTCCACCGATAGATTTCGAATGGCTTTTATCCACTCGGTAAAAGCGCTCGAATACACGGTCAAGCCTATCCTGCGGTATACCCATACCGTCATCCTCAACGTACACGACGCTATCGCCGAAGTCCGAATAAACCCTAATTTTAACAGCTCCGCCGCGCTCGTTATATTTTATGCCGTTATCCGCAAGGTTGTATATCATTTCCTCGACGGCGGTTTCGTTACCCAAGATGCAAAGCGGCTCGCCCTCTGCCGAAAGCGATACGCCGGCAGCACTCGCCACGTTGGAAAGACGCTCGGCAACGCTATTGGCGACAGCGAGCAGATTCACGCACTCGTCGGTCGGGATTTCGCCGCCCTCAAGCCTTGAGAGCTTTATTATATCGCCGACGAGAACTATAAGTCGATCGGCTTCCTTATAAATATTCGACGCAAATTTTTTCGCGTCCTCGCCGACGGCAATTCCCTCCTTGATAAGCTCGGCAAAGCCGGATATCGAGGTAAGCGGAGTTTTCAATTCGTGCGAAACGTTGGAGGTAAATTCGCGGCGAAGCTGCTCACGGTGTTCCTTTTCGGTATCGTCAAGTATAACGATAACCGCGCCCTGCACCTCAAAATCGTTCGTGACCGGCGTCACGAGAATACTGTAAAATTTATCCTCGGTTTTTATGCTGTCGTAGCCGTTTTTTCCGTTAAACGCATTAAACACCGCATCTCTGAATTCGGGTGTATCGCGCAGCGAAAGCACGCCCTTCGGCATATTCTCCGTGACACCGAGTATACGCTTTGCCGAATCGTTGCAAGAAAGCACCTCGGCGTTTGAATTTATTATTATCATTCCCTCGCTCATATTCGAGGTTATCGAATTGAACTCGTTTGCCCGGAGACGCTCCTCGTTCGTCTGTCTTTGAATCCTGTAGCTCTGCGAGTTGATTTTCTCGGTAATCGGCTTAAGCTCGGGATAGGTTTCGCTAGTAATCGGGCGCTCGATATCAAGCTCACGAAGCGGCTTTACTATGCCGCGCGAGCACCAGATGGCAATAAAATTCGCCGCAACCACAAAAAACAGCCACAAGGCAAGCACACAATAAAGGATGTCGGTAAACGCCTGCATACCGTCACCGTGCGAGGTTGAAATTCGCAACACGTTGCCGTTGCCGTCGGTCACGGCACAAATCAAAAGCTTCTGTCCGTTCACCATCACAACGCGAAATCCGACGCCACCCGCCGCCGCTACGTCAATCTCCTGCGCCGAAAGTTCGGAGCCGTCACCATAAACTACCTCGCCTCCCGAAACCAAAACCGCCCCGTCACCGTATCTCATATCAAGATATTCCGTGCCGTATGCAAGATACCCATCGAGCGATTCGCGGCACTCCGCCCGAAGCCTATCGTAAAGACTTTCCTCGCAGCTGACGTAAGCCGCCGCAATAACCGTTATACACGCGACGGTTATAAGCAAAGTCGGAGGCCAAGCGG
>JAZNFU010000261.1:0-6218 GCA_045576135.1 Eubacteriales bacterium | reverse complement strand
CGAGGAAATCAGAAGAATACAAAAGGCTACCGGAATAACCACGCTTTTCGTAACGCACGACCAGGATGAAGCTATGAGCATATCCGACCTTATCGTCGTTATGCGCGACGGAGTGCTTCAGCAGATAGGCGAGCCACAGACGGTATACAGCGACCCCCAAAATCTTTTCGTGGCAAGCTTCCTCGGCACACCTGCGGTAAACGTCTTCGAGGCGCGTGTTTCGGACGGTAAGCTTTACGTCGGTGAGGGAGAGGTTATGGCGTGTCCCGGCGTGCGTGACGGCGAGGTGTATTTTGCCGTTCGTCCCGAGGGACTTGCACCGAGTGCCGACGGCACGCTTACGCTTTCGCTAAGAGGTGTTGAGGTAATGGGCAGGGACGTCAGCATCCTCGCCGACAGCGAATACGCCTCCGGCGTCGTTCGCGCGATAGCAAGCTCCGACGACGCGGCGAGTGTCGGCGGTGCAGAGGTTAAATTCGCAATTAAGACAACAAAAGCTTACATTTTCGACAAAAAGACAGAGCAGCGTCTTTATATAAACGACTGAGGAGGTAGCCTTAGATGGAGAAAAGAAACCTGAAAGCGTGGCTGTATCTGCTCCCGGCGATGCTCTTCCTTGGGGCGTTTATGGTATATCCCTTGGTTGACGTTTTGATATATTCCTTTGAGGAGGGATATAATTCTGCGGCTCAGACCTCGTTTGGCACGGGATTTTATAACTATTCCTACGTTTTGCACGACGGCTATTTTTTGCAGGCGATAAAGAATACGATGATACTCGTTTTCATAACCGTGCCCGTATCTACTCTGATTTCGCTCGGAATATCGGTTGCACTTGCCTCGATAAAGCGGCTTCGTGAGCTTTTTCAGACTATATATTTTCTGCCCTACGTTACGAACACGCTTGCCGTCGGACTCGTGTTTATGGTGCTTTTTAAGCCAACGGCGTACACCGACGGCGTCGTAAATACGATACTCGCGGTTTTCGGTATGGACCCGATCGATTTCATAAGCGGTCCGTACTGGGCGAAGATGCTCGTTTTGTGCATTTATACGGTGTGGGTGGTAATGCCCTTTAAAATACTGATTTTGACGAGCGCGCTTGCCTCGGTGAACGAGCAGTATTACAGCGCGGCGAAGATAGACGGAACGTCAAAGTGGCGTATTTTCACGAAAATCACGCTTCCTATGATATCGCCAACCCTCTTTTATCTCGTCGTTACCGGCTTTATCGGTGCGTTCAAGGCGTACAGCGACGCCGTTGCGCTTTTCGGTACCGAGCTTAACGCGGCGGAAATGAACACGATAGTAGGTTACATTTACGATATGCTTTACGGCGACGGCGGCGGATATCCCTCCTACGCATCGGCGGCGGCAATCATACTGTTCATCATAGTTTTGACCATAACCTGCATCAATCTTTTGATAAGCAAAAAGAGCGTGCACTATGGATAAGGTGGAGATGAAAATGATAAATTCAACCGGTTTTGATACTATGGAAAGACGAGCGAAAATCAAAGAGCGAGCTTTGAATATTTTCGTATACGCCATACTCGCCGTTTGGGCTGTGTGCGTGCTTTTCCCGTTTTACTATATGCTCTTGACGTCGATTAAGAGCTATGGGGCGTATAACTCCGAGTTTATACCGAAGTTTTACACCTTAGCGCCGACGATTGAAAACTATATTCAGGCGTTTCGCTCGGTGCCGCTCGTCGATTATCTCGTTAACACGCTTATCTTTACGGTTTTGACGACCGCGCTGATGCTGATTATCACGATTCCCGCGGCATACGCCTTTGCGAGAATGAATTTTCCGGGTAAGGATATAGTTTTCATAGCGTTTTTGGCGCTTATGATGCTTCCGCAGGAGCTTGTTATAATCACGAATTTCGTTACCGTTACCGAGCTTGATTTGCGAAACACGTTTGCGGGACTTATTCTGCCGTCGGTGGCGTCGGTATTCTATATCTACCTGCTAAAAGAGAACTTCTCGCAAATACCCGAGGAGCTTTACCTTGCGGCAAAGGTGGACGGCACGCCCGACCTCAAATATATGCTTAAGGTTATGGTGCCGATATCAAAGCCGACGATAGTTACGATAACCATTCTCAAGGTTATCGAGTGCTGGAACTCTTACGTTTGGCCCAGACTTGCCGTCGATAACCGAAAGTATTATCTCGTTTCGGTCGGTATTCAGCAGCTTCGTGAAAGCGGACTAGGACGAGAAAATATTCCCGCTATGATGGCGGCTGTCGTCGTCGTTTCCGCGCCGCTTATTATCCTCTTTATAATCTTCCGCAAGAGGATTATGGCGGGTGTTGCGAGAGGAGGCACGAAGGGATGAGAAAAAATTCGAAATTAATCTCACTTTTGCTAACGATAGTTGTCGTTTTGCCTATCGTATTGACCTCTTGTCACGGCGGGCGCACGCTTGAGCCGTTTGAGATGCCAGACGAATTTGATACGACCAAGAGCTATCAAATAGTCTTTTGGGCGAAGAACGAGAGTAACGTAAAGCAAAAGCAGATTTATGAAAAAGCCGTGGCAGATTTTGAGGCGCTTTACCCAAATATTGACGTGGTGCTCAAAAGTCCGCTTTATACCGATTACGGCAGACTCTATCAGGACGTAATTACCAATATCGCTACCGGCACGACGCCGGATATCTGTATCACCTATCCCGACCATATTGCAACCTATATTACCGGAAACAATATAGTCGTTCCGCTTGACGAGCTGATGGCGGATGAAAAATACGGTCTTGGCGGCTCGGAATTGCGCTTTGACGGCGTTTCGGAGGACGAAATCGTCGAGAAATTTCTTGACGAGGGAAAAATCGGCGGCGTTCAGTACGCTCTGCCTTATATGCGCTCGACCGAGGCGTGCTACGTTAACCGTGATCTCGTGGAGGCGCTCGGCTACGAGCTTCCCGAGGTTTTAACCTGGGAATTCGTCTTTGAGGTGTCGCGCGCCGCTATGGAAAAGGACGAGGGGGGTAAGTATATAAACGGACAAAGCGTAATGATACCCTTTATATACAAGTCCACCGACAATATGATGATACAGATGCTTGAGCAGCTTGGCGCGGATTATTCCAACGACGAGGGCGAAATTCTCATATTCAACGAGGATACCGAAAGCGTGCTCTATATGATAGCCGATGCGGCGGAGTGCGGCTCGTTTGAAACCTTTAAGCGCGTAAGCTACCCCGGAAACTATCTGAATCAAGGTCAGTGTATTTTCGCTATCGACTCAACCGCGGGCGCTACATGGATGGGAAGCGATGCTCCGAACATTGACGTAAAAAAAGAGAATATCATTGAATTTGAAACCGTCGTTATGGCAATTCCACAGTTTGACACGGATAACGCTAAGATGATATCTCAAGGACCGTCTATATGTATTTTCAACAAGGAAGATTCCGGTCAAGTTATGGCTTCCTGGCTGTTTTGTCAATTTTTGCTTACAAATGAGATACAAATCGGGTATTCTCAAACCGAGGGCTACATTCCCGTAACGACGAAAGCGTACGAGAGCGAGGAATATCAGAGCTACCTTTCGCGCTCGGGCGAGGATAACGACTTGTATTACGACGTAAAGATAGACGCCGCTAAGCTTATGCTTGATAATATTGATAACACCTTTACGACCGCCGTTTTTAACGGCTCGACCTCGCTTCGAAACGCGGCGGGTCAGCTCATAGAGCTAACGGTTGCTTCGGCAAAGCGCGGAGATGCTATCGACGAGCACTATATAAAGAGTGCGTATGCAAATGTCACCTCGCTTTATAAGCTTAATCAGCTTACCGCAAGCGGTATGAAAATGGACCTTGGAGAGCTGCCGACGCTTTCGGTGGTAATTATTTCATCTCTTGCGGTGATTTGGGTCGGAATCGGCGTATATTTTGGATATAATCTACAAAAAAAGAGAAAATCAGGCAATAAAGCAGACCAACAGTGATAAAATTTCCCCCAAAACCTTGACATATTCTGCAAAATGAGTATAATAAAGTTAAACATTTTTTAAATGTAACTTAAACGGTTTTAAACCAAAAAGGAGAAAAGAAAAATGAAAAAGATTTTGACTATGCTTTTGGCTCTTTGCCTTGTATTCAGCGTCGTTAGCTGTAACAAGGTTAACCCCAATGAGAAATCCGAGGGCGTTATGACTCACGCAGAGTTTATAGCGGCTGAGGCTGAGGCTGACGTAGTTATTGAAGGCTTCGTACAGGCTAAGCAGGGCTGGTGGGGCGACGAGGCTGTTGTTTACCTCCAGGATGGCGACGGTGGATACTACATCTACAAGCTTCCTTGCACCGAGGCTGAGTTCGATGCTCTTACCGAAGGCACCAAGATTCAGGTAACCGGTAAGAAGGCTATCTACAACGGTATGCACGAGGTTATGTACGTTAGCGATTGGCAGGTAGTAGGAACTGACACTTATACCGCAAAGGCTGCGGACGTAACGAGCAAGCTCGCTGACGATGCGGCGCTCGTTAACTATCTCGGCGCACTCGTTAAGTTCAGCGACGTTACCGTTGTTAGCGTAGTTTATAAGAACAATGAGCCCGGCGATGATATCTACCTTACCTTCTCTAAGGATGGAGTAGAATACGCCGTTACTATTGAGGTTTATCTCACCGGTACTGATACCGAGGTTTATGCCGCAGTTGGTGAGCTTGCCGCAGGCGACGTTATCGACGTTGAGGGTTATCTTCAGTGGTGGAACAAGCTTGACGCTCACGTAACCAAGGTTACCAAGAAATAATTAAATTTAACGCTACGGCGAAGAAAAAGGACGGAATTTCCGTCCTTTTTCCTTTATCTTGATTTAATCATAGCTATGCACCTTTCGCAAAGAGGGATATCCGTCTGCGATTTAAGTTCTCTTTTGCATAGGACGCAAAATTTATCCCTTTTTGATAGAATTATAGTTGAGTTTTCTAATTTTACGAACAATTTGTCGTTGGCTTTCAGTTCCAGGGCATCACGAAATTCCTGCGGCAGAACCACTCTGCCGAGCTTGTCAATTTCCTTCTCTATTTCATTCATAACAACCTCCAAAAACCGTAATTATCATAAATATGATAACACTTTGTTTGTATAAAGTCAAGAGTAAAATCTGTATAATGTTATCAAAATGTTTTCGAGGTGTTATCTATGGCTACGAATAAGATACAAACGGGAATAAGATTTGAGCCTGAGCTGCTTTATAAGATAACTAAGGTTGCAAAGCAAAATAAGCGCTCGCTCAATGCGCAGCTTGAATTTTTGGCTCAGAATTGCGTTAAGGAATACGAGTCTGAAAACGGCGAAATCGAAATAGATGAAAACGAGCTTTACAATAAGTAAAATCCGCGAAAGACAAGCTTTAATCTAAAAAAGGAAGGAATAGCGTGATACTCCGTTAATAGTATCACGCTATTCCGTCATTTTTGTTTATATTGACTGTGTTAGAACGTACAAAATCAGAAAAAAACGATTTTTGTCGGTTTTAAGACCGACATTTTTCTTGCGCATAAGCCTTTGCACACGCCCTTTTTATTTTACGATTTCAAACTGCTCGTCGGCACCGAGGTCGACAACCGGACAGTCGTTTGCGTATGTACATTCGGGAAGAATGACGAGCACCGTAACCTGCTCGTTGTTTGCGGGAAGCGGGGCGAGGTGCCAGATTGCAGCCTTGAGCTTTACGAGCGTGTTCTTGGGAACGAGGAACGCCTGTGCGTGCTCGGTGACGACCTTGCCTGCCGATGCGGGAGCAACGTGAATTATCATATCGTCGTCAAGCGGAAGCAAAAGCTCCTCGGTCGAGGTGTGGTATTCCTGTTGAGTGATAACCATAGACTCCGGCTTTCTTACAACCAAGGGCGAGAATGCGAGTCTTCCGCCGCAGGTCGTGGTCATACGGTCGGGATAGAACTTGTGAATAGCTCCGCAGAGCGCGTAGCCGTCGGGATTTACCATATCGTAAAATTCTCCAAACTGTGTAAACGCATCGCGGCTTAAGGGCTGTACCTTTATTCGTTTCATTTTTTATCTCCTTATCAAAGCTTATTAATCACAGTATATCACGCTTCCTTGGATATTTCAATAGTTTTTGCTATTTTTCAAAAGAGCTGCGGAAAGCTTTTTCGTTTGTTAATTTTTCGCTGTTTTTGTCCGCGTTCATATTGACAAAGTCGGATCGTAGCCATGTCGTTCTGTGAGCCAAGGAGT
>JAZNFU010000260.1:0-2682 GCA_045576135.1 Eubacteriales bacterium | reverse complement strand
TAACGCCCGAAACTATCGCCGCCTCGCCCGAATTGCCGACGGGGACGAAAAGCTCGCGCCTGCCGCTTTCCTTTGCGCTTATCGCCATAGGCAATATTCCGTTCACCGCGCGCACCTCGCCCGAGAGCGAAAGCTCGCCGATAAAGCATTTATCCTCAAGGTAGACGTCGGATTTTATTCTGCCGTCGCACCGCAGTATCGCGGTAAGGATAGCCAAATCGAACGCCGTTCCCTCCTTGCGCACGTCAGCCGGTGCGAGATTTATCATAATATCCATCGCCGGAAAGGATATTCCGCTGTTTTCACAAGCCGAAACGACTCTGTTTTTAGCCTCTTTTACCGCCGTGTCGGGAAGTCCGACAAGCTCGAATTTCGGCACTCTGTCCCAAGCGCTGCACTCAACGGTTATCTCAAATCCGTCAACCCCCACAACACCCGAGGTATAAACTTTTGACAGCATAACGCTCCCCCTTTTCTCCGTTTACCTTATTATACACTTTCACGCGGCATAAATCAATAGCCCACTTAACGAAAAAATCCCGCCCTTTTTGTTGACATCGACAAAAAAACATATTATAATGTAAGCAAAGCGTGAAAAACGGCGCGGGCACGGCGGCGCACGGCAGACTTATCCCCACGTCAAAAAGAGCGGCACGCGGCATTTTTTCGGTGCCGATATTTTAACGCATAGCGAGTCGCACTTCGCAAAAAACGAAGCAAAAAGCGCGATTTTGCAAACAACAATTGTCAAAATAGGAGTTTTCGATGAAAGAAGAACTTGAAAGAACCGCTCTGCTTCTCGGCGAGGGCGCGATAAAAAAGCTTTCAAAATGCACGGTTGCGGTGTTCGGTCTTGGCGGTGTCGGCGGACACGCGGCAGAGGCACTTGCGAGGTGCGGTGTGGGCAGGCTCGTGCTCGTTGACGGAGATACGGTTGCCCCCTCAAATCTTAACAGACAGACGATAGCCAGGGTAAGCACGCTCGGTATGCAAAAAACCGAGGCAGCGAGGCGGATGATGCTTGATATAAATCCCGATTGCGATATCCTTACCTACCCGATAGTTTATTCGGCGCAAAGCCGCGACAGCTTCGATTTTTCGGAGTACGACTTCGTAATAGACGCCATCGACGACGTCGGAGCAAAGCTCGATATCATATCGAGAGCAGATGCCGCAGGGGTCGGAATAATCAGCGCTATGGGCGCGGGAAACAAGCTCGACCCGACCAAATTCCGCGTTGCCGATATATACGATACTAAGGTATGTCCGCTTGCAAGGGCGGTCAGGACGCGGCTCAAAAAGCTCGGTATAAAGAAGCTCACCGTCGTATATTCGGAGGAGGAGCCGATATCGGCAAGAGTGCCGGGCGTCCCCGTCGGCAGCGTTTCGTTCGTGCCGTCGGTTATGGGACTTATAATCGCGGGCGAGGCGGTAAAGCGGCTCGCGAAGTCCGCGGATTGAAGGTCGGCGGCTGAATAATCGGCTCTCTCGATGCAAAAGACGCCAAAAACCAAATCGACGGCGTCACTCGGCGCACGGTATATTTTGGGCAGCTCGGCGAATCACGCGGGCTGCCCTTTTGAAATGTCCTTTTTTTGTAAAACTTTGTCCCTCCTCCGCATTGACTGAAAAGCGCGAGCACGCTAAAATTAGAGGTAGCGGATAAATCAACCGCGGACGCAAAAGGAGTTTACAATATGAAAGCGATAACAAGTTGGAATTACACGCCGTATATGAGATATCACGAGGCTGAGCGCGCCTTTATGCCGCATATCTGCAGAGTTGCGCCAAGGCTCGGCGGCTTTCTTTTCGAATGGTTTGACAAAGGCTCGAAGGATGGGCACAAGGTTATAATAAAAAAGCGCGGCGAGGAGTCCACCGCAGAATACGCGCTCACCGATAAGGTGTTCGAAATTTCGGGGCTTTCGGAAAACGAAACCTACGAATTCACCGTTTGGCGCACCGACGGCTCGGCTCACTCGGCAACGAGGCTCGCGAGGACCGGCTTCACAAGAGGCACGGTGCTCAACTATATACACCCCGAGGACTACGCTATGAAATATTCGGGCGTTTGCCCCGCATCGCCCTCGATAGTCGCGCTTCCGTCGGGAAAGCTGCTTGCTTCTATGGATATACTTTACGGCGACACCGACGAAAAGCTCACGCCCATCTACGAGTCGCTCGACCACGGAAAAACCTGGAATTACCTCACCGAGCTTTATCCGTGCCATTGGGGAAAGCTTTTCTATCACCGCGGCAAGCTCTACTGTTGCGGCGAGGGCGGAAGCTGCCTTTTGCTCGGCTGCTCTGAGGACGAGGGCAAAACCTGGTCGACACCCATACGGCTGATGCAGGGTGCTAAACGCGATTGGGCAATCCATAAGAGCGCAAATCCCTTCATCGAATACGACGGCAGAATTTGGACCGCCATAGAGTACGGAGCTTGGGCATTCCATTGCTACTACCATATGATGCTCTCCGCGCCCGCCGACTCCGACCTTATGAACCCGGAAAGCTGGGTGTTCTCGACTCCCGCCAAGGTTGAGCTTGGTGACGTAGATATCGATACCGACGTGCTCACGGGCGCCGAGGGAAACGCGGTCGCTATGCCCTACGGTTTATGTAACGTTTTGCGAGTTGACCCGTCCTTCAAAAAGAGCGTAGAATCCTACGAAACCTACA
>JAZNFU010000259.1:0-3894 GCA_045576135.1 Eubacteriales bacterium | reverse complement strand
TTATAAGCAAAAGTTTACATTTATTGCTTTGCTATTCTATTTTTTGCAAAACAAATAGAATTATACTGAAAAATGAACTTTTGGATTAAATACAGATAAAGCAAAAATCGAATATCTCCACGAGCCAGAGCGTATATTTACAAAGACGAGCCGATTAATAAAACAGCCTATCCTTTACCAAGCCGTGCGGCAATTCAATCGTCTTGCGAACGTGGAGTTATATATGAATCTTCTTACAGTTTTGGGAACGCGCCCCGAGGTGATTAAAATGCTTCCTCTTATACGCGAATTACATAGGCGCGGGATACGACCGAAAATCTGTGCAAGCGGTCAGCAACGTGAAATTTTATACTCCGCATTGAGTGAATTCTCTATTTTCCCCGACGTTAACTTGAAAATATACAAAAAAGTCAACACACTATCCCAAGCGACCTCCGCGATTATCCTCGGAGTCGATAATTTACTGATAAAAGACCGCCCTGATTGCATTATAGTACACGGCGATACAGCAACCGCACTCGGTGCGGCAATGGCGGCATATTATCAAAAAATCCCAATAGCTCATATTGAATCGGGACTACGCACCTTTGATATCGAAAATCCTTTTCCCGAGGAATTCAACAGACGAACGATCGATAACCTTTCCTCCCTTCTGTTCGCACCGACAGAAGTAGCCGCACAAAATCTCATTAACGAAGGGATTGATAGTCGCAAGATATTTTTGACCGGCAATACGGTATTCGATGCGGCAGAATATCTGAACCGCGAGGACTACACCCACCCTATACTTGAATGGGCAAGGAATAGCCGCCTTCTCTTATTCACGGCTCACAGACGCGAAAATATTCCGTATATATCCTCGTTTTGCCGCGCTGTAAGTAAGCTGACCGAAAAAGGAAACGTAAAGGTGATATTTCCGTGTCATCCAAATCCCGAAATTAAAAGAATAGCTTATCAAGAACTGAAGAACAATCCGAAAATCGCTTTGACACCACCGTTAAGCAGCATTGATTTTCATAATATTCTCGCACGGTGCTATTTCGTTCTCACCGATTCGGGTGGGGTGCAGGAAGAGGCGGCTTACTATAAAATACCCACGCTCGTCCTGCGGCGAAAAAGTGAACGTACCGAGGCAGTTGTATCCGGCGCTTCAAGGATTGTTGGAATAGATGAATCAAAAATATATACTGAAGCCGAAAAATTGCTTGAAGATACGAAGTCATATAAAAAAATGTGTAACGCAATATGTCCGTACACGAGCGGCGCATCGAGAAAAATCGCAGACGCCTTATTAAAAAAGCTTTCCTAAGCAAATGAATAAAAATATGCAGCAGATTAATAAGGAACAGATATACAAACAGAAAAAACGGAGCCGTGCTACACACACAGTTCCGTTTTAAGTTGTTTTTTTGAGCTTTGCCAAATCCTATCGGATTGTGCAATTATCGTACCGTATTTCTTGCATACAAGCCTACGAGCCTTTGCAAAAAGCCTATACGCCCTTTTATCAAGCATATGAATATCACTTCCTATGGCAACGGCTGCACCGCCACTAAGCCAACGCTTCAGCGCGTTTGGGATAAACAATCCGCAGAGCGAATCCGCATTAATCTGAAGCTTTGCTCCTACCGATATAAACTCCTCAATTTTAGATGGCGCATATCTATCGGCGTGAGCCATAATAACCTCATAGCCTTGTGCAATCAAGGCTTCTGCGTCGTCAACGTATCGCTTTGAGAAATCCGAAAAAGGAAGCTCCAGGAGTAAAGCCTTCGTGTCGGTTATGCAAAGCTTATCTATTCCCCGCATATTACTTATCCCTTCACATATAAGTAGCTCGCACCCGAGTCTTACGTCAGGGTATTCGTCAGAGTCACCTATCGCGGCGATAAGCTCTTGATACGCATTATACCGTTTTGCTGTAAATTCATCCACGTTGTCCGCGTGAGGATAAAAGTGCGGCGTAATCAGCACACGATCGACACCCGCCGCCTTTGCAAGCTTCAACTGTCCAAGCGCGGTATTTATAGAATCACAGCCGTGGTCCGCACCCGGTAAAATATGTGTATGAAAATCTACGATATCAAGCCGCGAATCCATAAAGATTACCTACCGTAGTTTGCATATTTTGCATATCTGCCGTAACGTGAATACTTTTTATATCGGGAATATTTAGAGCTAATGCTTTTGGGTGATATAGCGGTAAGGCAAATACCGAAAACGTTGGCGCCTATGCCGGAAAGTGTTTCAAGCAGGTCGGAAATTTCATTGATATCCGAGTAATCCGCTCTTGCTATCACGAAATAACCGTTGATATGATCGTTAAGAAGAATAGCATCAGAAACGACGTTCGCCGGAGGAGTATCAAAAATAATGTAATTGTATTTACCCTCGAGCGCCTCCATCATACTGTCAAAGCGCGACGAGCTGATAAGCGCGGTAGCGTTTGCCGACTCACTTCCCGAGGTCAGCACGGAAAGATTGGGAAGATTGGTCTGCTGAATATTAGGCACCGAATCAATACCCGCGAGGTATTCGCTGAGTCCGTGAGCATTAGGCTTTATTTCCTTCATAAGATGCGATATTCTCGGTTTTCTCATATCGGAATCCACGAGTAACACCTTGTGCTCCGAATCGCTCCTTGCAATAGTAAGCGCGAGATTGATAGAGGTATAAGTTTTTCCTTCGCCGGAGAATCCGCTCGTTACGGCAATCTTCTTGCAAGCATCCTGGATAGGAAGATAGAGCACGTTCGTATAAAGCGTTCTGAACGCCTCGGATATAGCGAACGGAGTTCTGTCGTTTATAAGACGGGATTTGTCGTTTAAAACGCTGTCGTGCGTCGTTTTCTTATTGAGCGACGGTATAGGGTATGACTTTGAAAACGGAGTCTTACCTGCGCTTACGTCGTGACGCGGAATTGCCGCAAGCACCGGTATATCAAAATTATCCTCAAGCTTTTTCCTATCACGCACGGTTATATCGAACAGATTGTAAAGGAATATCGCAACCATACATACCAATGCTCCGCCCATAAATCCGATTATTGCATTGCGTATGACGTTTTTAGAGTTATGCACGCGCGGCACCTCAGGAAAATCAAAAACCGTAACGACGCTGGCGTTAGGTATAAATTCATTCTTGATGATATCACCCTCGCAAACGATGCTTATCGCCTCTGCCATAGCATAAGCCATCTCCGGATCCGTCGAAGTAACCGAAACGTCAAACACCTCCGTCGAATCCTTTTGTTTAACGGTTATAGTGGGCTTACTCGAAAGCTCTGCGTATTTTTGCTTGCTTTCTTCGTCAAGCTCGTATATTACAACATCAAGAAATTTCTTGCTCTTGAAAAGCTGCTGATAGGTTTTAACCTGCTGCTGAGCCACGTTGATATCGTTGATATCGGTGCTTACAGATTCTATGTACGAATAAAGAGTAACCGTTGACGTGTAAGTATCTTTAACAAGGAATTCAGAGCTGAAGCCTAATGCAATAGATCCTATAACGGCAACGATTCCTATGAGCCACAGCTTTGGAATAAAAATCCCCAACAAATCCTTGAAGGTCAATTCGTCGTTATGCTTTTTCATCCTTACCTCACATAATTAGTTATGATATTGAAACAAGAGGGATAAAATTGATACCGAAAAAACTGCGATATCAAACAATCTTTAAAGCTGTCAAAATAAAACAGGATTCCGACAAGAATCCTGTTTTGTTTTTTATTCAGCTACCAAAACGTCCTTGTTCTGCTCTATTCCGTTATTATAAGCATCTACGTCCCATCCGTAATTCTCCGTAGGATAGTAAGACTTAGCCGCTTTGAACACGTCACCCGTGTATATAAGGTTCATCTTATAATAGCTCGTTTCGGACTCAACCTTGGGAATT
>JAZNFU010000258.1:0-12027 GCA_045576135.1 Eubacteriales bacterium | reverse complement strand
CATATTGACAAAGCGTCGAAAGCGGCATATAATTTTATTGTAATAATTATATTTCGGGAGTACTTATGGGAATTGAGCTTTGGTTGCCCGCCGTAATCGTGTTGGGGCTTCTTTTACTACTTTTTATAACGCTTTTGGTCTGCTTTTATATGACCTTCTATTCTAAGCCGAGGGTGGTGCTCGGCGAGGGTGAATACGAGTTTCCGGAGGGAAGCATCTACGAGCCGTATCACGAGAAAATGGTGAACTGGATGGAGGAAAACCGCCGCCGCGCTCACGAGGATTTTGAAATAACCTCCCGCGACGGCTTGAAGCTTCGCGCGAAGTACTACGAATATGCGCCGGGTGCCGTAATCGAGCTTATTTTCCACGGATATCGCGGAAACTCCGAGCGTGACCTTTGTGCCGCGGTTGAGCGCTGTGCCGCGCTTGGCAGAAGCGTTATGCTCATAGACCAGCGCGCCTCGGGCACCTCCGAGGGAAATACCATAACCTTTGGCATCAAGGAGCGCCACGACGTCGTTTCCTGGGCGAATTTTGCCGTAGAGCATTTCGGGCCTGACGTAAGACTCATACTCGGCGGTGTTTCTATGGGTGCGGCGACCGTGTTGCTTGCCGCGGGCGAGGAGCTTCCCGACAACGTGCTTTGTATTATGGCGGACTGCGGATTTAATACCGCAGAGGAAATTATCAAAAAGGTTATTTCCGAAATGCACCTGCCGGCACGCCTTATGTACCCGTTTGTCAGACTGTCGGGAATAATTTTCGGCGGCTTTGATTTGAACGAAACCTCACCGCTTGAGGCTGTTAAAAAGAGCAAAAAGCCGATAATTTTCATTCACGGCGATAACGACGACTTCGTACCGCACACGATGAGCGAGGAAATGTATGCCGTATGTGGAGCACCCAAAAAGCTTACGCTTATCGCGGGCGCGGGACACGGTATAGCATATCCCCACTCGCCCGAGAAATACGTAGGCGCACTCGCGGATTTTGAGAGGGAATGCGGCGGCTTCTGATGCCCTTGGGGTGTGAATTATATTCATAATAAAAGCCGTTTTAGAGCCGTTCGAAAATAAAGAGAGCGAGGAATTTTAACCGGCGTTTTAGAATTAAAAAAACAGAGATTTTGATTTTCACAAAATCTCTGTTTTTGCTTTAAAATTTTATTTACTCTTTTTATTTCTTTTGATTCTTTCGGGTTTCTTCGAGCTTCATTTTGTAGATTTCCTCGGTGGCAAAGCCGAGCTTCGTGACCACGTTTTCGCTTTTTGGATAGCAATAATACGAGTCGTCGTGGGTGGACAGGTCGAGGCAGTCGTACGGCTCGATATAACAGTAATCGTACTCAATATGCAAACTATTGTTTTCAAGAGGTTGCCTTTGTATCCTGTAATCCTCGCCTCTGTAATGCCCTTCAAGCACGAAGCCCTCCTCGGCGTTGTGCCTCAGCCTTGCGTCGCCGAGGTATTCAAAGCGCCAGCATCTCGGAAGCGAATAAACGCGAACGTCGTCACAAAACGAGTATTCGCCGCACTCTATCTGTGCTTTTACCTCGCTGCGCTCCCATTCGTACCAATCGGGAACGTGTGAGAATTCGGTATCACCCTCGGTCGCTGAAAGCGTGCCGTTGGTATTAAGCACCCAGCGCTTGCCGCATTCGGTGCAGAATATCTCGGCGCCCGACGAGGACATCTTCGACTCGGTCTTGCAGGAGGGGCACTGATAGAGTATCTTGTGAAGCCCCTCGGCGCGATACGGCTCGGTGATTTCGATACCGTTTTCAAGCTGATATTTATACTCGTCGTATTGAAGCGCGGATTTGATTGACTCGTAGATTTCGGCGGGGGACATTCTCTCAACGTCCTCCGCGGTGAGAATCTGCGTTGCTGTCGTGTACATCGGGACACGCCTTGGCTTTCTGAAATTCCAGAACGGCGTGTGAAGATGATTTCCGTGATGCACGACGGCGACTACCGGGACCTTGCACATTTTCACGAGCGCCCCAAGCGTTTCGGGCAGATATGCGGTCGTTCCCGAAGCCGAATATCTTGCCTCTGGGTACATCGCGAGAATGTCACCTCTTTCAATAACCTTGCGAATGGATTTAACAAGGTGGAAATCGTTTACGAATTTTCTCGTGCAGATAGCACCGATCCATTCAAGCAGCCACGGGCGTCTGTAATATCCGTCGATATTTACCACGTTATTCACGCGGCGCGGATGCGTTATCAGTGCGGTTATTTCAAAATCGATGAAATATTGGTGATTGCTCAGAAGAATATACGGTCCCCGAAGCCCATCCATATTTATTTTTTCGATTTTTACCTTTTTCCCGATAAGCAGGATTTTTGATAAAATCCAAATAAGCCAGGTGAGATAAATAGGCTGTCTTATTGGATATTTTGCGGTTTTATACCGCTTTTTGTTTTTATAATTTACGTCCATTTTTTCCGATTTCATAATGCTCCCTATGTCCGTCAGCGGATTTTAAGCCTGATGCCTTTCGGTTTATTGTAACCGATTTTTACATAAAAAGCAAGTATTTTCCCAAATGTGCGGGTCAATATGCAGGGAAAAATGCGATATAACCGATAAAAACGCTTGAATTTAAGTTTCATTTATGCTAATATAGTTTAAAAATACTCGCCGAGGAGGCAAGTATGCTAAAAAGAGGGCTCTTGCGATATCTTTATAACGCTTCGTGTCTTGGAGGTTGATATGGTTTTTGAAATGTGGTCTGTATGGCATATACTTTATATTCTTTCATCACCGCTTTTGTTCTTGCTTTTGTATTTTTTCGTGAGAAATGCTCCTGCGCGTGTAAAGGAAGGGGTGGCGCTGACACTTGGAATTCTGTCGCTTCTTGTTCTGATAATCAGGAACGTTGATATATATGCAAGGAACGGTATGGACCTTGAAATCATACCGCTTCAGGTGTGTCACGTCGGAAATATCGTGACGGGACTTGCGCTTATAACTCGTCGGCGCTGGCTTCTTATTACCGGTTTTTGCTTCAATATGACGCCGGCGTTTTTGGCTATGATTTTTGCCGATTCGCTCGCAAATTACGATACTCTTTTGGCGATAAGACCGCAGGCGTATGTGTGGGGACATATCTTGATTGTGGTTTGTGCCCTCTACGGCGTGTTTATCTACAATCCTAAATTTACTCGGCGCGACGTGGTGAGGTCGTTATTATTGATTTGCGGAATACTCATTGCGGCTATTATTTGTAATTCGGCGCTGCGCTACATAGACGGTTGGGAGCCGAACTATTTCTATCTTTATAGCTATAAGGGCACTCCGCTTAAATTCTTGTACGACGCATTTCCCACCTTGAACGTTGGCTGGTTCTCTATAAATATATTCTACGTGCTCGTTTTGGTTATCGTTTTCGTAGCCGTGTATTTTGCTCTGCTGTACGTTGTAAAGCTTATATCCAAGCTCGATAAAGAAAACTAAAGTTGTCAAAATGCTAAGTGTTTCTTTTGCGCAGGACGTTTATTGGCGGTGACTCATATTTTTGTATTGACAATTTTTCAAGAATGTAATAGAATGAATTAGTAACGATAATTTAATTTTTTGGAGGAATTATGCAAATTTACGATATGCACGTTCATTCACACAACGTACCTGCCGCACCCGAAAGACTTCTTTCGGAGCTTGCTATGGCGGGCGTTTCGGGCTGTTGCGTTTTTTCAAACAGACCTAAGCAGATGAGTCGAGATATAGGAACAGACTTTGAGGAGCGTCTTGCCGAAATTACGGCGTGGACGAGAGGGTACGAGGACAGGCTTTTCCCGGTTCTTTGGATACATCCGGACGAGGAGAATTTAAAAGAGCACATACGAGTGGCTGTCGATGCCGGCGTTATGGCGTTCAAGGTTATATGCAACAATTTCTACGTTGGTGAAAATAAGTCAATGGATATGCTCGCTGAGATAGAAAAATACGGCAAGCCCGTAATTTTCCATTCGGGAATTCTTTGGGACGGTGATGTTTCTTCAAATTATAACAAGCCGGTCAATTTCGAGGCGCTTATTGAATTAAAATCCTTAAAATTCTCGCTCGGTCACTGCTCTTGGCCCTGGATTGACGAGTGTATAGCACTTTACGGAAAATTTCTTAACGCTATGTCGCGGCGCGATTGCTCGGAGATGTTCTTCGACCTTACCCCAGGCACGCCCGAAATATACCGCGACGAGCTTTTTAAGAAGCTCTTTACCATAGGCTACGACGTACCGAATAATATTATGTACGGCACGGATTGCCGCGTCGGAAAATATCAGTACGATTGGACGAGAAGATGGCTTGATATAGACACGAAGCTCTTTGACAAGTACGGTATTCCCGAAAAAATGCGCCAAAAAATCTTCCGCGACAACCTTTTCAGATTCCTCGGAAAAACCAAGGATGAGGTTCGGCGCTTTGTTCCGCTTCCCGACTCGCAGACGCTGTGGACTCCGGAGCTTGAAAAATAAATAGTCGAAAATCAGAGTGCAGCTGCCGTTTTTGTTGTGGCAGCTGCGCTTTTTTGTTTTTGAAAATAGAGCTTAATCAGGATAATACCGCTACGGCAAGCGAGCAATAAAGCATCAAGGAGAGGGCGTCAACTATCGTCGTGATAAACGGCGACGCTACGACGGCGGGGTCAAGCTTGCTTTTTTTCGCAAGAATCGGCAGGGTACAGCCGACGAGCTTTGCTATAATTACGGTCACGACGAGCGACACCGATATAACGAGGCAGCGTACCGCTGTGTAATCCGAAAAACCGAATAGCAGATTATCTATCAATATAAGCTTTGCAAAGCAAGCGACGCCGAGAGCTGTACCCAAAAGCAGCGAGGCGCGAAGCTCCTTCCAAAGCACGCTCATAGCGTCGCCGATGTCGATTTCGCCGAGCGAGAGTGCGCGAATGACGGTTACCGACGCTTGCGAGCCTGAGTTTCCACCCGTATCCATCATCATCGGCACTACTGCAAAAAGCACCGAGGATATGGCGTTGAGCTTTGATTCAAAGCTGTTGATTATAAGTCCGGTAAAGGTCGCGCTCACCATAAGAAGAAGGAGCCAGGGGATTCGGCTCTTGAAAATCGCAAAAACGCCGCGCTTGAGGTAGGGTATACCCGTCGGCAATACAGCCGCCATTTTTGCAATGTCCTCGGTGGTTTCTTCTTCGATGACGTCCATAGCGTCGTCGACTGTGACGATGCCGACTATACGCTTTTCCTTGTCCACGATTGGCAGGGCGAGAAAGTCGTAATCCGCTAGCATTCTCGCAACGTCCTCTCTGTTGTCGTCGGTGTGCGCGAATATCACGTGCTCCTCCATAAGCTTGGAAACTTTGTTATCCTTGCCCGAAAGAAGAAGCGTTTTAACCGTAACGAAGCCCTCAAGCACTCTTGCGTTGTCGGTAACGTAGCAGGTGTAAATGGTTTCCGAATCAATAGCGCGCCGCCTTATTTTTTCCAACGCCTCCTCTGCCGTCATCTCTTTGGAAAGCGAGATAAACTCGGTCGTCATAATGCTCCCCGCGCTGTCCTTTGAGTAACGCAAAAGATGGTTGATTGTATTTCGGGTTTCGCTGTTGCTCTGTTTAAGAAGCCTTCTTACGACGTTGGCGGGCATTTCTTCTATGAGGTCAACCGTATCGTCGGCAAACATCTCGTTTATGACCTCGCCGATTTCCTTATCCGAGAGGGCGTCGAGAAGCGCGCGCTTCGTATCGGTTTCGAATTCGACGAAAACCTCAGCCGCTAAGGATTTCGGAAGTATTCTGAAGACTAAAGTTCTCCGCTCGACGTCAAGCTCTTCGCAAATTTCGGCAATTTCGACCTCGTTCATTTGTGATAATATAGGCTTAAGCTCGGCGAGCTTGCGAGCTTCAAGTAATTCGAAGATTATTTCTTTCATAATTGTTCCCCCGGGGAATTTGGAATATTAACAGCAGCCGGGACAGCCGCAAGAGTAGCTCGGCGCGGGCACCTCTTCCTTTTTCTCAAAATCCTCGCTCGGAAGTCTGCCCATATGCTTTTTGTAGGTTCTTGTGAAATATGAAAGGTTGTCGAAGCCGCAAAGACGGCAAGCCTCGCCCACGGTATATTTTTTCGTTTTTAAAAGCTCCTTGGCGTGAAAAACGCGAAGCATATTGAGATAGGTCATAACCGTTACGCCGACGACCGATTTGAACATGTGCGAAACGTAGTATTTATTATATCCAACCGAGTCGGATATGGTTTCAAGCGTGAGCCGCTCGGCGTAGCTTTGCTGAAGATATTTTATTATTTCCTTTGCCATATCAAGCTTTCCCGCGCCGTCGGGCTCGCCAAGCTCGTCGCGCTTTTTCGAGTGGTTAACGAAAAGCTCTGTCGCGAGGGTCAGGATATCCGCCTTTGCCGTAAGGACGTAGCCGTCGGGCTTTTCACGGCAAAGCTCCATAATCTTGAGCGTAAGATTTTTCGCGCGCTCCGAGCGCACGAGTCGGTCGAATTCTATCTCGTCTATCTTAATTCCGAAGCCGGACAAAAAATCGATATTCACTATTATACAGTAATAGCTCGACTTGGTATAGCAGACGATATCGTGAATATAAGAGCTGTTTACTACCGCCAAATCGCCCGGCGCAAGCCTTACCCCGACGTCGTTGGTGATAACCTCAACGTCACCGTCGACGAGGTACAAAAGCTCCAGGCTCTGATGCCAGTTAACTATAAAGTTATCCCCCGCCTCTCTTTTTGAAAGGTGTTCCTTGAACGGCTTATCGCTGTTCATCAGCGGCAAATGCGTTTCGTATCTTATCATAAATTATTTTCTCCTGCTGCAAAATTTTTTTAAAATGAAGCAAAAAAGCAATATAGTGTCAACAACAAGCAATTTTTTACTTTACTTTTGCGTAAAGATATTATATAATAAACTTGGGTAAAAAGCAATAGATAAATTTTTATTAAAACAGATAAAAACCTTTTGGGAGGAAAAATTTATGAAAAAATATCCTATAGCTATTCAGATTCACTCGCTCAGAGAGGATTTTGCAGAGGATCCGCTTAAGACCTTTAAAATGATAAAGGAAATGGGCTACGACGGCGTTGAGCTTCTTGCGGGTGCTTGCTTTGGCGAGGCTGACAAGATGAAGGGTTATCTTGACGAGGCAGGACTCGTTTGCTACAGCGCGATGTGCGGAATCGACGATATCCTTCCCGGGAAAATCGAGGCGGCTGCCGACGCTCTTATCGCACTTGGTGCAAAGAGCCTTGTCGTAGGCTCGGTAAGATTCGATAAGCTTCAAGAGGACCCCAAGGGCTACGCCGACGAGTGCATAAAGAATATGATAGCAGCTAACGAGTATCTCAAAACGAGAGGAATCCGCTCGGGATACCACGCTCACGACGGCGATTATCTCAACAAGGTTGGCGACGTCCCCTTCTACGAGTACGTATTTATGAACACCCCCGAGGACTTCGGTATGACTATCGATACAGGCAATATGATGGCGGGCGGGGGCGACCCCATCGAGTGCATCAAGAAATTCCCCGGCAGAGCGCCCGTCGTTCACGTTAAGGGCTACGGAGCCGAGCTTGGCTATACCACACCGGTATGGAAATCCGAGCTTAACTGGGACGAGTTCTTCAAGACCGCGCGTGATATCGGTGGGGCTGAAACCTTCTATATCGAGTTTGGCGCAAGAGGCGAGTACACCCCCGTTATCAGAGCTACGCTTTCTTGCAAGTGGCTTGAGTCTTGGGTTGAGAAGCTTTGATTTCGGCTTCTTTCGAAAACGAAACTTTACATATAGGAGTAAATAATGATTAAAGTTGGTATTCTTATAACCGACGTTACGGTTGAAAACGTATACGAAAAGTTCGCTCACGCAAAGGAGCTTGGCTTTGATAACTGTCAGCTTTCCGTGTGGGATATGTCGCTACACACCGACGAGTTTGCAAACGCGGTAAAGGACGCTATGGCGAAGCTTGACTTCAAGGTTACTGCCGTTTGGTGCGGCTGGTCCGGCCCTATTGACTGGAGCTATCCGAATATGTATCTTACATTGGGACTCGTTCCCGCGGCGTACAGATGTCAGAGAATAAAGGATATTCTCGGCGGTGCGGAGCTTGCAAGAAAGATAGGCGTTAGCGATATCGTTACGCATATGGGATATCTTCCCGACAACCCCTTCGATAAGGATAGACTCGGCGCTATGATTGCTTTGCGTGAGATATGCAAGAGAATAGCACCCTACGGTCAGCGCTTCCTCTTTGAAACCGGTGAGGAGCTTCCCAACTCTCTTATACAGCTTATAAAGGAAATCGGCTGCGACAACATCGGTATCAACTTCGACCCGGCAAATATGATGATAAACGGCAGAGCGAATTCTTACGATGCGCTTTGTATGTTTGCTCCCTACGTTTGCGGCTTCCACGGCAAAGACGCCGTTTATCCCAAGGACGGAAATCCCAAGGG
This sequence comes from Eubacteriales bacterium, assembly GCA_045576135.1. Lineage (GTDB taxonomy): Bacteria > Bacillota > Clostridia > Oscillospirales > CAG-272 > UBA1740. Next base: position 3,567 of record JAZNFU010000258.1, on the reverse strand, counting down.
TAAAGAGGTTATGGTCGGTAAGGGCGGCGCAAACTATCCGAAGCTTATCGAGAAGCTTACCGAGATTGGTTACGACGGATATATCACCATCGAGCGTGAAATTCCCGACAGCCCCGAGCGTGATGCCGAGATTGTAGAAACCAAGAAGTTCCTTGAGGAGCTTATTGCAAAGGCGGCAAAGTAATGTCAATAAAGGTTGGAGTGCAGATTTTTGCGAATTCAAGTAAGGATATTTACGAGCAGATAAAATTCGCAAAATCGCTTGGATTTGATAACACGCAGCTTCTCGTTTGGGATATGTCGCTTTATACCGACGAGTTTGCCGAAAGAATAAACCGTGCCTGCCGTGATTTTGATTTTAAAATTACAGGTCTTTGGTGCGGCTGGTTCCGCTCGGGTACGTTCGCATACCCCGAGATGTATGAAACGATAGGCTTCGTGCCGGTTGCATACCGTGACCAAAGAACGAGAGATTTTCTTCTTGGTGCGGAGTTCGCGAGAAAAATCGGTGTGCGTGACGTTATTACGCATATGGGATTTTTGCCCGACGATCCGAATCACGAGGACAGGCTTGGCGCTATGGTGGCTATTAAGCATATTTGCAAAACGATAGCTTCGTACGGACAGCGTTTCCTCTTTGAAACAGGAGAGGAGCTTCCAAACTCGCTCGTTCAGTTTATCAAGCAGATAGGCGAGAAGAATATAGGAATCAACCTCGACCCTGCGAATATGCTCATAAACGGCAGAGGAAATCCCTACGACACGCTCTGTATGTTTGCGCCCTACGTCTTTGGATTTCACGCCAAGGACGGTCTTTACCCCCGCGGCGGCGAGCCAAAGGGCAAGGAGGTGCTTGTCGGTACGGGTGAGGTCAATTTCCCCAAAATCGTTGACAAGCTCGTTGAGATAGGCTACGACGGATATCTTTCAATAGAGCGTGAGATTAAAGAGGGCGCGCAAAGGGATGCCGAAATCGTAAAAACGAGGAAATATCTTGAGCGTCTTATTAAAAGGGCAGAGATAAAAAATGCCGTTAAAAAGCTTTTTAAAAAATAATTTTTGCAAACAATTATTATAAAAATAAACATTTTAAAGGAGTTTAACTATGTTAAAGGTTGGAATTATCGGTCTTGGTAACATTGGCGTTGACGCGCACCTTGCAGCGTACGACAAGATTAAAGCCGAGGGCGGACCCGTCGAGGTCGTTGCCGTTTGTGACAAGGAGGAAATCCGTCTTGCAGAGGTAAGAGCAAAGGGTCACGATTTCCGTGAGTACAAGTCGGTTGACGAGATGCTTGAGGCTGAAAAAGGTAAGCTTGACTACGTTGACATCTGTCTTCCCACTTATCTTCACTCCCCCGTTGCCATCAAGGCTATGGAAATGGGCTACAACGTGCTCTCCGAGAAGCCGATGGCTATCAATACCGAGGCTGCTGAGGCTATGGTTGAGGCGAAGAACAGAACCGGAAAGAAGCTTATGATTGCATATTGCAACAGATTCTGGAAGGGTGCTCGCTACGTAAAGGAAGTTATTGATTCGGGCGAGCTTGGAAAGCCGCTTTACGCTGAGTTCAGACACGCGGGCGGCGGTATTCGTCCCTGCGGCAGAAACTACGACAAGTGGTTCTGGGACAAGAATCTTTCGGGCGGCGCTATGCTTGACTATCATATTCATAACGTCGACGTTATTCGTTGGATGTTCGGTATGCCCGAGGCTGTAAGCGTTGTGGCTATCTCTACAGGTGACGTAGCCGTAAACGGATACGACATCATTTCCGCTAATATGATGTATGACGGAATGTGGGTAAACGCAATTGCTCAGTGGGCAGGCCCCAACCGCGGAAAGTACGATAACAGAGTCGTTCACGTTAACTTTGAAAAGGGATACGTTCGTTGCGAGCGTACACCCGGCAGACAAATTCTTGAAAAGAGCGTTCAGGACGGCAGAGGTAACGTTATCTCCGAAACAACCAACAACGACCTTCTCGCATTCACCGCATACTATGAAGAGATTCTTTACTTCTGTGATTGCCTCATAAATAACAAAGAGCCTCTTGATGATATGCCCGAGGAGAGTGTTGATTCGGTTAAAATCGTTATGGCTGAAATTGAGTCGGCTGATAACGGTGGCGCAAGAATTCCGCTCAAATAAAAGGGAAATATCTCCCTCTCTTTAGGAAAGGGAAAAATATCTTTTGGTAAAAAGAAAAAACACGAGCTGTGTCGGTTCACTATCGTCTGACACAGCTCGTTTTATATTTCGCCTTGCTTTATTTAAATTTTTAATGGGATGGCGTTCTAAATCCGCTTGGCTCGTAATTGACCGAAAACGCGGGTTTTGAAACCTTTAGCTTGCATATTCGACGGTTTTGCTTGCCGTTTCCTCTTTTTTTCGAAAAATTATGCTATGCTCGCGCACCTCTTTTGCAAACGCTTTTTTATCCTTGATAAGCCAAGGCAGGTATGCGAGGAAGAACATCAGCGTTATAACGGCACCCATAACCGCAATTCTGAGGGCGAAGTTCGGGGGAAGGATATCGAGTATCGACGGCGTGTCCTCGGGCCTTGCCATAAAGAGATAGTTTGCTCCGGGGCCGATAAGGCGGTTTGCAAAATACGCAACGGCGGCGAGCACAGCCAAGAGCGAGTACGAGCGCACCGCGGAACGAAGCGTCGGGCGCATTTTGTGCACGAATATCATATAGAATATAGCGATATATCCCATCGTGTGCTCAAGCCAGAATTGGTAATAGCGGAAGCGCGTCGGGCCGGTGTAGGTTATGACCGTCGGGGTGATAAGCGCGAAAACCGTTCCCGACAAAAGCCAGAAATAAGATATATCGAAAAGTCTTTGCGATTTTCCGACGAGCATATAGCTGCAGAATATAACGCTCCAGCCGCACACCGTGATTGGCAGGTGGTCAACCGGATTCGGATTCAGCGAGGGAACTCCCACCAGACGCCAGAAATACGACATCTCGGAGATAATCATCACGAACGCCATAAAATAGCGTATATTTTTCTCAAAGCGGCATTTGCCGATTTCGTTTCTTAAAAGAGAAATCAAAACGATAGTGAAAATCATCAGTAAAATAGGTATGAAGTGTGCGGCGGTAAAATCCTTGAATTCAACCGTTTTGCCTATTCCGAAGAAATACTCAAAAAATTGCTTGATTTTTTCCATAAAAGTGTCCTTTCTCGAACGTCGAAAATAGCGGCAGAGCGGCGGGCCGGAAAATATAGGCACGAAGATGCTTAGCCGACGGGCGTATTAATATATTATATGTTGACAACCTGCCGGGTATTTGGTAAAATATTTATAACGAAAATTTAAAGGTGTGTGCTCTCTTGAAAAACAAAATCAGCTTTATCAGAGCGGACAGAACTATCGTTTCGGAGAAGGTTCGTGAGGCGTTTACCTCGGTTTTGCCGATAACCTTAATAGTTCTTCTGCTCAGCGTGACGGTTGCTCCAATTGACAGCGGTACGTTCTTGGCTTTCGTGGTCGGCGCATTTTTGGTAGTCGTCGGAATGGGGCTTTTCACCCTCGGCGCAGATACGGCGATG
>JAZNFU010000257.1:0-1510 GCA_045576135.1 Eubacteriales bacterium | reverse complement strand
ACGAAAACGGAATGTCCTACGACGATCTTAGGAATATGAACCGTGCCTTCATCATCAGCCGTATGCATATGGAATTCGACGCGCCCGTGTATCCCTACGAGGCGCTCCGGGCGATCACCTTCCCCTGCGAGAGCCGCGGCTACAGCTTTCTTCGCTGTTACAGATTAACTCGCGGTGATAAGATTATAGCCAGAGCCGCTTCGGTGTGGGCGCTTATCGATACCGATAGCCGATCGCTCGTGAGGGTCAACGATTTCAACCTCAATCTGCCGACCCTGCCGCCGCTCGACCTCGCGATAGGTCATATCTCGCTCCCCGCGGAGCTTATACGCGTTGGCGCGTATCACGTCAATTACGAGGCTACCGACCAAAACGGACATATGAATAACACCAGATACCCCGATATGTATTCAAACTATCTGCCGCTTGAGGGAAAGCGGATAAAGACGATAGCCATAAATTATATGAAGGAAGCGCGAATGGGCGAAAAGCTCGACGTTTACAGGGCTAAATGCGACGGCACCTATTATTTCAAGACCGTACGCGCCGACGGCGAGATAAATACTATCGCGGAAATAACGCTCACGGAAATATAATACGCCGGAATAAAGGCTTGAGCGCAGCGAGGCTGTGAGAGCTTCGCCGTCTGCGGCATTTCGCTCAAACGACGTTAAACATTGCAAATATTGCCAATCGAACGGCAAAATGGCAGAATATGCCTTTATTTATCCCAAAATGCGACAAAACAAGTTAATATTACAATTCAGACTGTCATTTGCGTGATGCTCTTTTTTACAAGAATCGCCCATATACAGTCTGTTTTTTTCTTTAAAAATGCCCAAAGAGCAACTTTTGCAATATGATGAATTTATGCGTTTTTTTATTCAGCCACGCCCCTATGTTTTTCGACACCCAAAATATACCGTTTGTGATAAAATATAGTAAAACGATATGGGAGATAACGAATGAAAAACAGCAGTAAAACCACAAAAACCGCAATAAGAACCGAGGAACGCATCGAGGACGGATTCGTTTACAAATACATACTCAATATGGAGGAAAGCATACGCGTGGCAAGCTATAAGCTGCCGCTTTACTCCATCTCGGTAAAGCTTACCGACCGTGACGGAAACACGACCGCGGCAGATACGAAGCAAATCTTCGCCGACTTAGGAAAGGCGTTTTCCTTTTTCGATATGTTAGTCAGAAACCTTGCAACACCGATAGATTTGCCCTACATAGTCGAGGACGAGATTTCGGGTTAACGCCACGCAAAAGAACAAAATTTGAAAATAAAAGTAGTCAAATATTGACAAATTCGACATAATCAACAAAAGAATAAAAATCCCCCGGTATAACCGGGGGGGATTTCATTTTCGGGTAAAACCCTAAATGTTGCTGGCGACGCACAAGTGCGTTTCAGATTGGCCTGCCAGCCATGCATCTGTTACTTGCCACTCATAAATGAGTAAGGGATAATAGCCTTCTCCTGCGGGAGAAGGTGGCACGA
>JAZNFU010000256.1:0-1899 GCA_045576135.1 Eubacteriales bacterium | reverse complement strand
AGCTGTTCGTTTACGACGTAAAAACGATATCCGACCATCTTGCAAAGCGCGGCGTTGAAACGATGATGTGGGGCGACAAGATCTTGAACGCTACGGTAGCCGGACGCCCGAATGCGGGAGCCGAATACACCGTGAACTGTCTTGGCGTAGAGGTTACCGTCCCTGCCATTTATCACGCAGCCGACCATATGCCTAAAGGCATCACCTACATTCACTGGTGGTGGAGTCACGGCCACGACAACGATTATTCGGACAGAGGCTATCCTTACGTGTACGGAAACCTCAATCACCTTTGGTGGTATTTCCCCGATTGGAAAAATCGAGTTAACTCACCCGTGCTTGGCGGATTCGTTTCAAACTGGGGCTCGACGACCGACGAGTATATGAAGCGAAACTCTATGTACGCGGAGCTTTGTGCTTGTGCGTACGCGCTTTGGACTCCCGAATACGACACCGAAACCGATAACAAGTATATGCTCACAAACGCGGTTATGAACGAGCTGTTCTATTACAAGCGCGAATTCAAAAAGGATAGAAAAGCAATCTCCGTTATTCACTCCGCAAACATAAGAGTTCCCTACATCAGATGCGTTGACGGAATATTCATCGAGGAGAACAAGATACGAATAGGTAAATATAAGGTTACATATAACGACGGTTCGGTCCACGAGCTGCCCGTCAGATTCGGAATTAATATCGGTTACGGCAACCTGAGTGTCAAAGAAGTTGCCGATCCCAAAAAGCGCATAACCGGTCTTGAAATCGGCGAATACGTACAGCTCGGCGGAAACGTATACCCGTTTATTATGGGTGATAAAACCGCTTATCTTTGCGAATTTGACGACCCAAATCCGTCTGCCGAAATAGTAGGCTTTGAATACGTACCGATAATAAAGGGCGTAAAGGTAAATTACGTATTAACGGGTGGCGCTAAAAATCCCGAGGATTTGGCGGAGTTTGCGAAAAATCTTGGAGATTTTGACTCTACTCACGAATTCACCGTTGAGGAGTGGGGACGCGACCACGATATGTTCCTTGACGAATAAGCAAAATCAAAATTATCGGAGCAATTTATATGTCGATAGGAAAAATAATAGTTGATTTGGCACCGAGCGAAAATAACAGAAGAAACAGCGAGGGCTCGTTTGCAAGGCTATCCGACGGAAGAATAGTTTTTGCATACAGCAGATACAGGGACGGAATGGAGGACGGTTGTATCTGCGATTTAGCCGCAATCTTCTCGGACGACGAGGGCGAAAGCTTCTCGGAGCCGGTGATACTGTTCAAGCCCGGCGAATGCGGAGCTGTGAATTTGATGTCCGTGTCGCTCGTAGAGCTTGGGGATGGCCGCATCGCAATGTTCTACGGAAAGAAGATGAGGGGTCTGCAATCTATTCCATACGTCAGATTCACTGAGGATTTTATAACCTTTACCGAAGAAAAAAGATGTATAGAGGACGCAGGTTACTACTGTCTTGTCAACGACAGAGTCCGCAAATTATCAGACGGAAGACTAATTTTCAGCGCATCATCACACAAAATAATCAAGCTGATCCCCGACGTTGATCACGACAACTTGAAAGCCGAGGACGGCTCGCTCAACGTTGAGTTCGTTCCCTCTACCGCCGTATTTTACGAATCGCGTGATAACGGCGAAAACTGGACGCGTATCGCCGAGTGCGAAATGCCGTACGCTATTTTTGAAGCCGGACTTCAGGAGCCGGGTGTCGAGGAGCTTGCCGACGGCTCGCTTTACGCTTGCTTCAGAAACGACTCAGGCAGACATTTCGAGGCCTTTTCCCGCGACGGTGGATACACCTGGGACACCCCCGCCCCCTCACGCTTCACCGGACCGCCCTCACCTATGTGCACGAGAAGGCTCAAGGACGGAAGATTCGT
>JAZNFU010000255.1:0-8897 GCA_045576135.1 Eubacteriales bacterium | reverse complement strand
AATAATTCCCGTCTACAACGTAGAATCGTACCTCAGAGAATGTATTGACAGCGTATTAAATCAAACGCTCAAGGATATCGAGGTAATATGCGTAGACGACGGCTCTACGGATAGTTCTCTCGAAATTTTGAGAGAATACGAAAAGCTGGATGACCGAGTAATCGTTCTGACACAAGAAAACAAATACGCTGGCATAGCAAGAAATAAGGGTATGAAGGCGGCGAGCGGAAAATATTTTGTATTTCTGGATTCGGACGACTTTTTCGAGCCGGAGCTGTTGGAAACACAGTATAACCAGTGCGAAAAATACGACGCGGACGTTGGTCTGTGCGCCGCTGATCAATACAATCAGAGCTTGGAAAAATTCGTTGCTACTCCTTGGTTTTTGCCCGAGCGTTATACGGCTGTTCAGCCTTTTAACCGTGAAACCTGGCCCGAAAAGATTTTCCAAGCATCAACTCTTGCTCCGTGGAACAAAATGTTCTCTGCACAATTCGTGAAAAATCATTCCTTGGAATTCCAAGGACTGCAACGTGCCAACGATGTATATTTCACGATGGTTTCGTTGGCGCTCGCAAAAAAAATCGTATCGGTTAACAAGGTGCTCGTGCATTATCGAACCGGACTGACGGCAAATCTGCAATCGGACAACCATAAGACTCCGCTCGCCTTTTGCGACGCGCTTTACGCGGTAAAAAAGCGCTTGGATAAGGAAAACGTCTTTGAGGACGTGCGTATCAGCTTCGCAAACAACGCACTCTCGCAGATTCTTTACAACCTCAACAAACTGAAGGACCGTGAGGAATATTACACGCTTATGGACCACCTGCTCGACAAATATCTTGAGGAGTTCTCCATATACAGAGGTATTAGCGAGAGCGTTTTGGATAAGCAGTTCAGCAAGGATTTGACCGAAAAAATCGAGCAGTCGCGCTCCCCTGCCGTAAAATATCCCGAAAACGTGGTAATCCCCGATAAAAACACTCCGTGTATATCGGTTATAATTCCCGTTTACAACGTCGAGGACTATTTAAAAGAATGCTTGGACAGCATAATCAACCAGACTCTGCACAACATCGAGATTATCTGCATCAACGACGGCTCTACCGATTCATCGCCCGCTATTCTCGACGAGTACGCAAAAAAGGATTCGCGTATCAGAGTAATCCATCAAGAAAACAAAGGTCTTTCAACGTCAAGAAACGTCGCGTTCGAGATTGCAACCGGCGAATTCGTATATATGATAGACAGCGACGATTATTTGGAGCTTGATGCTCTTGAAAAAATGTACGGCGTATGCCGCGCGAACGGTTTGGACATTCTGTTCTTCGATTTGGTAAGCTTTTACGACCATTCGGGCGAAATCATACCCTCTAAAATGAAGCGCGAGTCCTGCCCTAACGTCTACGACGGAATTACGTTTTTGGCATACCAGAGAAGCAAACGCGCCCACATTACGAGCGCTTGCCTAATAATGCTGCGCCGAGACTTCATAGCCAAGCATAATATCCGCTTCTACCCCGGCATTATCCACGAGGACGAGCTGTTTTGCTTCCAGATTTTGATGGAAGCCAGACGCGTTACCTTCGTAGATTGGAAATTCTATTATCGCAGAATAAGAGAAAATTCAATCACCACAACCAAAAAGTCCGCAAGAAACGCTATCGGTTACTTCATAACTATGCAGGAAATATTCAGATACGGTTTGAAGGAAAACTGGAGCAAGGACAAGGAAGAACAGATAGTACGCTCCTTCAACGGTATGAAATACTCTGTAAAGCAAATATACGATCAGATTTCGAGCGAGGAAAAAGCAAAGCTCGTCTTTGAAAATCCTTTCTCAAGAATGCTGTTTGAAAAAATCGTAATGGACGTCCCCAACCAAGCACAAGCTCCGGTGATTATAGAAAAAACGGTTGCCCCGGCACTCGCACCTGCTTCACCTACGCCGGCACCGACTCAAGAGCGCACCCCCACCGAGCAAATGCTTCTTCTCAGAACAAAGCTGCTTGAGGCGGAAATAAATAATATACACGCCTCGGCCACCTACAAAATAGGTAGAATTATGACTTGGCTCCCGAGAAAAATACGCGGTCTTGTAAAGTGCTACCGCGAACACGGCTTCATGTACACCTGGGAACGCTTGTGGGTACACGCAGGCTTGCGCGAGGATCCCTACAAGGAGTACGATTTTACAAAGCCCACAAAGCAGAAAAAGGCAAAAAAGGTAAAAGCGAAAAACAAAGTAGAAAAAAACAAAATCGATTCCGAAAAGAAGCTTGAAGCAGAAGCGGAAAACAGCACGTTTGAAAACGAGTGTCGTGCAAGACTCATCGAGTGGTACAAAATACGTACCGGTTTGGATCTTCCTCTCGATAATCCAAAAACCATCAATGAAAAAATTCAGTGGCTCAAGCTTTATAACAATACACCTCTTAAAACCCTACTCGCCGATAAGTATCTGTATCGAAATTGGGTGACTCAGCACTTTGGAAAGCGTTATCTGATTCCGCTTTTAGGTGTTTGGGATCAATTTGACGATATCGATTTTGACTCTTTGCCTAATCAATTCGCAATAAAAACCAACCACGGAAGCAGCTGGAATATTATTGTGAAGGATAAGAGTCAGCTTGATATGGATGATGCAAAGAAAAAGTTCAACAGATGGCTGAATACGAACTTTGCATTGGCATACGGTCAAGAGCTTCACTATATGAATATACGCCCCAGAATTATTGCCGAGGAATATCACCCTTGTCAGTACGAATATCAGTTCTGGTGCTTCAACGGCGAAGCAAAATTCGTCGTTGCTATTCACGAGCCTCACGGCGATAACAGCAAGATAACCTACGATTTGAATTGGAACGAGCTTGATTTCGTCACCTCGCATCCGAAGATGGAAACGGGACTTGAAAAGCCCGCATTCCTTGGCGAAATGATAAAAATCGTCAAGAAAATCTGCCGTGAATTTTCATTCGTACGCGTAGACTTTTTGCACGACGGAAAGAATTTGTTCATCGGTGAAATAACCTTCACGCCCGCAAGCGGCGTGTGCAAATGGGATCCGCCGCAAACCAACGACCGTCTTGGAGATATGCTCACGCTGCCGGAGAAAAAGCCGCTTCCCAAGAAGGAATTTTAACGAACAAACGAAAAAACGGAAAACGGGACAACCGTTTTTCGCCACGGTAACGTCTTTTCTACGACGTTATAATCAAAGCCAAACCACACGGAAAGGAAAAATCAAAATATGGCAAAAGTGCTTGTTTTGTTTGGAGGCACGAGCTCCGAACACGAAGTATCTTTAAAATCAGCAGCGACGGTAATTTCAATTTTAGAAACCACCGAGCACGAAATGATAAAGATAGGAATAACCAAGGACGGACGGTGGATGTTTACCGAAGCGTCCACTGAGGAAATTAAAAACGGCTCTTGGGAGAGCGAAAAATCCAACCGCAAAGCAATTCTCTCCCCCGAAAGAGTAGACAGAGGCGTGCTGATTTTAAATGATGGCAAGCTTGAAACCGTTAACGTAGATTGCGTGTGGCCCGTGCTTCACGGAAAATACGGAGAAGACGGAACGGTTCAGGGACTTTGCGAATTAGCAGGCATTCCATACGTTGGACCCGGTGTGTGTGCATCAGCCGTTTCTATGGACAAATCACGCACGAAGCTTGTCGTTGAGAAAACAGGCATTCTTCAGGCGGATTATTTTCTCGTTAAAAAGCATTGCTATGAATCAGAACCGGAGAAGAATGTTTCGGACATCACGGACTATTTCAGCGGTGCATTTCCCCTCTTTGTAAAGCCCTGCTCTGCAGGCTCGTCGGTCGGCGTGGCAAAGGTAGCGAACCCTTCGGAATTGCGTGTCGCAATCAAATCCGCACTTGAGCACGACAGGAAGGTTCTCATTGAAGAAAGCATCGTCGGCAGAGAGGTCGAGGTTGCGGTTCTCGGCAACGAAGAACCGGCAGCGTCGGTCGTCGGCGAGGTTCTTTCGGCTAACGACTTCTACGATTATTCAGCAAAATACATCAACAGTGCGTCAAGAACAGTAATACCCGCACAAATGTCAAAAGAAGACGAGGACAATCTCCGCTCCGCTGCGGTAACCATCTATTCCGCATTAGAATGTAAAGGACTGTCACGCGTTGATTTCTTCCTTTGCAAGAACGGAGAAATAGTCTTCAACGAAATTAATACTCTGCCCGGATTCACGAATATCAGTATGTATCCTAAGCTTTGGGAAGCGAGTGGAGTGTCTAATTTTGAGCTTGCGAACAAATTGATTTCCCTTGCGCTGGAGGATGCTAATTTTTAAACAGCAGTTCAAAGCGTTCGAAAATTAACACCGTAAAACTATTAACAACCCAACAGGAGAATTTATGTTCAAAAAACTAAAACAGCACCAATTTCTCCTCGAAGAACTTATAAAGCGTGATTTCAAGAAAAAATACAAGCGCACCGTTTTGGGAATGGGGTGGAGCTTGCTCTCGCCCCTTATGACCCTTCTCGTTATGCGGCTCGTGTTCACGCAGTTCTTCGGACGAGGAATGGAACACTATACCACCTACCTATTCTGCGGCAATTTGCTGTTTTCCTATTTCAGCGAGGCGTCCAACCAGGGTATGTCTTCCCTGCTCGCAAATTCAGGTATTTATTCCAAGGTAAACGTGCCGAAATACTTATTCCTGCTTTCCAAAAACGTGCAGACCTTTATCAACTTTGCAATCACGGTCGCCGTTTTCTTCCTGTTCTGCGCACTTGACGGAATTACGTTCACCTGGAAATTTATTCTGCTCATATACCCGATAGCCTGCATCGTAATATTCAACCTCGGCGCAGGTCTTATCCTCTCGGCGCTGTACGTGTTCTTCAAGGATATACAGTATCTTTGGACTATATTTACACAGCTTCTTATGTATATGTCGGCGATATTCTATACGGTAGATTCCTTCTCGCCGCTGGCACAGAAGCTGTTTCATCTGAATCCGCTGTTCGTGTATATCAAATATTTCAGGCGCATCGTAATCGACGGCGTTATACCGTCGGTATGGATTCACCTCTTAGCGCTGCTTTACGCGCTCGCCGTGCTTGGCTTGGGTGCTTTGATATACAAGAAGAAAAACCACACGTTCCTTTATTATACTTGATGGGGAGGATATGAATATGGAAAACAACCAAACCGCAAGTAACGCCCCGATAATCGTCTGTCACGACGTTTCGATAAGATACGTAACGGGAGATTTCAAGGATATCGGAATTAAAGAATACGTGCTTCGCAAGCTGACGAAAAACTATAAAGTAAACGAGTTTTGGGCTGACAAAAACGTCAACTTTACCATCAACCGCGGCGATATGCTCGGAATTATCGGCACCAACGGCGCGGGAAAATCAACGCTTCTCAAGGCAATATCCGGAATAATGCGTCCCACTCTGGGATACGTCGACTGCCGTGGAAAAATTGCGGCGCTTCTTGAGCTTGCCTCGGGCTTTGACGGCGACCTGACGGTCAAGGAAAACACCTATCTTCGCGGCGCTATGCTCGGCTACACGAAGAAATTTATGGACGAAACCTACAAAAGCATCATAGAGTTTGCCGAGCTTGAGGAATTTGAAAACAGACCCTTCAAGCAGCTCTCAAGCGGTATGAAATCCCGCCTTGCCTTCTCTATTGCATCGCTCGTAAATCCCGATATACTCATACTCGACGAGGTGCTGTCGGTCGGCGACGGCGCATTCCGCGCAAAGAGCGAAGCTAAAATGAAATCCATAATCGAGGGCGGCGCAACCACTATTCTCGTTTCACACTCGATAGCCCAGGTGCGCTCGATGTGTAACAAGGTTTTGTGGCTCAACCACGGCGAGCAAATCGCCTTTGGCTCAAACGTCGGTGAAATCTGCGACGCGTACGAAAAATTCCTTGAAACTAAGGTTTTACCCGAAACGATATAACGAAAGCTACACTAAAAAAAGACTCTCTTGGAGCGCCAAGAGAGTCTTTTTACTTGGGATAGGGGGATTTGGAGCGAAAATCTTCGTTCTTCGTCCCAAAGGCGTACAAGAGTACGTCGAGAGGGCGAAAACGGAGATAGAAAATGACCTCGTTTAAATCGAGAAATTCGGAGAATTTCAACCTAATAATATGCAGCAAACTATCAGCTTCTAATTTTCAAGCCTTCCTAATTACTTTTCGGTCATTTTCGCTTGCGCCCAAATACGCCAGCCCATTTTATTATATATTAATGTGGTTATTCAACCTCTTTTTTGCCTTTCTTAAATAACTTCGCGAAAAATGCGCCTACCTTTTTGCCAAGCTGCTTCACCCGCGCAAGCTTATCGAAACGCTCGTGCTTAAGCTTCACACCTCGGTCTACGCGGCGAAGATAAACCGCGTGGTCGTACAGCACGACGTTCATTACGAAATCACAAACGTCGTATCTCTCAAAATCTCCCTTTTGACGCAAATGCCAGTCAAGAAGCTCGGCGTATTCGGAATGAAGAATACTCCAGAATTTTTCCTTTCCGTCGCGCCACAAAAGATTGTATATCGAATAGCATCTGCTCGCGGCAAGGTTCAAGAATGAGCGCTTGAGCGGAATATACATTCCGTGCTGCATAAGAAACGCCTTTATTTTAACGTAAACCTGCGGAATTTCGGCGTAATGCTTACGGAACATTCTCGCGCGCGACTGCGACGAATAAACTCGGTGATGAGCGAGAATTTTTGATACCTTGCCGATTTTCTCCGCCATCGAAAGACACGTCGTAACGAAATGAACGTCCTCGAAAACGTAAAGCTCGGGCAGGAAGGAAAGCGATTTTTCAATAAGGAATTCGCGTCTGAAAAGCTTATTCCAAACGTAACCCGTGGTTGCTTGAAGAATATAATCGGGGTGCTCGTTTTTAGAGGTTATCGGGCTTGCCGTAAATATAGCGCCGTAGTCGCTGTCCATAGCGGGCACGAACATCTCTTTTTTATTGTTGTAAACGTCGTAATCGGCAACAGCAATATCGAGCCCTTCACTCTCGGAAAGATTGTAAAGCTCGGAAAGCAGCGTCGGCTCGTAAAAATCGTCCGCATCAAGAAAGGCTATATATTTTCCGCGCGCTCTTACGATACCCTTGTTTCTCGCCGTCGACGGACCTGCGTTATTCTCGGTTACGATTCGTATTCTTGAGTCAGCCTTCTGATACTCCTTGATAATTTCAAGCGACTTGTCGGTCGAGCCGTCGTCAATGCAAATCACCTCGATATCCGAAAGCGTCTGTGCCAAAACGTCATCAAGAGCGCGGTGCAAATATTTGTCCGCGTTGTATACCGGCATTATAACCGTAACCTTGATATCCAAGGCTACGGCTTCAGCGTTAATTTCTGTTTTTTCTATATTACACATAAAATATACCTATGTTTTACTTGATTTATACGGTGTGTTATAATTTTAACATATTATGCAAAAAAAGTCAATAGCTGTTTACAAGAGCTGACCGTCAGCCACAAAATAAGCGAAAATGTATATTGCCTTTTGTGAGTGATTATGCTACAATATAAAGGAAAGCAGAAAAAAGGAGCAGAAAAGTGTTTTTTTCAACTAATCATATAATATATATGCTCATACCGCCCGCGGTGACGGTTTTGCTGTACCTGATATTCCGTCGGTCGAGTATGGCGGTTAAAAAGACCGTCGTTTTCGCCGTTGCGCTTCTCAACACGCTTCAGCATCTTTTAAAGATGTATATCTACCCTCATTGCGCGGGGCAGAGCTTTTTGGCATTAGGTACTGCATACAATATGTGTGCGTTTTTGATTTTGGCATCGCCCGTCGTTCTTCTCGTAGGCTCACAGCTATGGCAGAATTTCTTCTTCTACATCGGCTCGATTGCCGGCTTTGCGTCAATCTGCGTTACCTACTGGCTAAAAGAGCCTATGGTGGAGCAAATTCGCTTTGTTATATGTCACGGACTCCTTTTCGTGTCCTCGTTCCTACCGCTTCTTTTCGGAATATACAAGATAGATTACCGAAAGTGCTGGCGGTTGCCCTTCGTATTCTATATGATACTGTGCATACTCATAGTAAACGACACGGCGGTATATATATTGGCGTATACCGAGCCAAGACCGTTCGGAGGCCTTTTGGAGTATTTGGTTTTACAAAATCCCTGCTGGGCAATGGGACCGCCGGCAAATTATCCCATCATAGAAGCAATCGCGGCACCCCTCACACCGAGCATTTTCCTCGAATCAAAGGGCGGCGTAACCACGCCTATACTGTGGTTTGCGCTACCTCTGTTTATACTGATAACGGTTATCGGCTTCCTGCTTGGCATAATGCTTGATAACAAGCACTTCCGCGCCGACCTTTCAGCCCTTGGCAAAAAGCTCTCGCACTCCAAATATCACAAGGATGTATACTATATCGGAAACAGACCTATCGGCAAGAATAAAAAGTAAATTTCAACGAACAATAAAGCTTTAAAAAAGCAATTTTCACTCCCCCAACAAAAGACTAAGAGCTTTCGGACATAATCGCCCGAAAGCTCTTTTTTCATTGATAATGCAAGTAATTGTTTACATAGCGGTGTATACTATGTTGTTTTCCTCGGGCACTTCAGCCACAAACTCTGCAGAGTCCGAATCGTCATCTGCCTTAGAGTTATCTGCGATTTCAACGGCTCTGTACTTGCCGATACCCGTACCTGCGGGTATAAGCTTACCGATGATAACGTTTTCCTTAAGACCGAGAAGCTTATCGCACTTACCGTTGATGGCAGCCTCGGTAAGAACCTTCGTGGTTTCCTGGAAGGAAGCGGCGGAAAGGAAGGAAGCCGTCATAAGCGAAGCCTTCGTAATACCGAGAAGCATCGGAGCAGCTTCTGCGCGGCGGAGCGTAAGCTCG
>JAZNFU010000254.1:0-2518 GCA_045576135.1 Eubacteriales bacterium | reverse complement strand
AACAACCGCAGTTAACGAGGTCAGCGGAAGAGACGCAGCAATCTGAATAATCAAGGATGCAACCGTCAGATATATAGAGAATTTCTGCAAATAAGACATCAATTTTGATAGAAATAAAGTTTTTTACAAAATTGCAAAAGTTTTTTCAAAACCTCTTGACAATTGACTTTTCCTGTGATATAATATCCAAGCGAGATTTCGGCAAGACCGATTTTTTGGCGGATTAGCTCAGTTGGCTAGAGCGTCCGGTTCATACCCGGCAGGTCGTTGGTTCAAATCCGACATCCGCTACCACTCGCGGCCCGTTGGTCAAGCGGTTAAGACACGGCCCTTTCACGGCTGTAACATGGGTTCGATTCCCGTACGGGTCACCAAACAAAACATATCCGAACTACTTCGTAACAGATAAGTGGTTCGGATTTGTTTTTTATATAGTAAAGCAAAATGTGTGAAAAGATATTGTATTTTTTCTTGATTTGTGCTACAATAATAGTAACGAACAAAGGAGGTGCTTTCTATGAGTAACGCAGCAATACAAAAAGCCATGGAAAATGCTGAGGCTTCGATAAATATGGAAGGCTTGTACATTTCCGACTTGTGTAAGGAGCTTTGCGAGAAGCTTTTGAAGAAGGAAATCACCTTTGAGGAATATATGAGGCTCGTAACCGTAGGAGCTTTGGCAAATGGCGTATAGTTTAAATCCGTCCTCGGATAATTGCTACGAGGGAACGACTTGCCTTGTAAATAAGCTTGGTATTCGTGATGAGAAAAGGCTGTCGGAGGTTGAAGCGCAAATCACTTTTGCAAAGGCTGTTATGCTTGAAGAAACTCCGATAGATGATGATTTTAGCTTCGAGCATTTTAAGAAAATCCACGAATTTTTGCTATGTGATTTGTATGAATGGGCGGGGCAAGTGCGAACCGTTGATATTTCGAAAAAGAGAACGAAGTTTTTAGATGCCGCATCTATTGAAAGTATAGGCACGAAATGCTTTGCAAAGGTTAAAGACGGATATTTTGAAAATTTGCCTTTTGACGAATTTGTGAAACGCATCGCTGAATTTTATAACGATGTAAACTATATTCACCCTTTCAGAGAGGGAAACGGCAGAACTCAGAGGATTTATTTCACGCAGTTAATTAGGCACTACGGTTATGATATTAACTTTGCCGACGTAGATACCGACGAGCTTATGCTTGCTACAATTCAAGCTTCCTCGGGTGTTATGGATTTCTTAGTCGAATTTTTCGAAAATTCCATAATAATTCCCGATGGACAAACACTTACTTAAACTTTACATGACGCCAGGCGATGCTCATTTGGCATCGCCTCGTTTTTCATGTGCTTTTTGTCGGTGCTTTTTCGCCCGACGCTTTTGTTTTTTAAATGTTCGCTTGTTTAATAACCTTAACGTAGTCAAGCTTTGTTTTGTGCTTGGGGTCCATGGGAAGCCTGCGAAGCTTTATGCAGGTGAGGGTTGGATATTCGTTTGAAAGTCTACCTTGGTAGCAAAAATATCTTTTTCCTTTGTGTGCAAAGGAAAAGCCCTTTCTCACCTTTGGATTTTCCGTCAGCATTTTGTTATCCTCGACGTAATTGTAATAATCTTCGGTTGAATAGCGGCTTCTGCCGACTATGTGCAGACCGAACTCATCAAAATATCCGATATCGTTGCCGACAAAGCTGTGATCCTCGGTGAGCACAACCTCTCCCACCGCTTTAATGCGACCGACACCGTTATTATCCGGCTCTTCAATTGTCAGCTCTACTCCGTCTATTTTATACTTCATCGCAAAGCCGTGCGCTAAATAATCGTCAAGCGTTGCCTTTGCCATAAGAACACACTCGCTTGCACCGTATATGTAGGTAATCTCGGCAGCGGGGAAGGCGGCTTTCAGACGCTCTGCCTCCTTTGTATAAAGCATAGCTCCGCCGAAAAACAGCTTTTTGACGAAGGGAAGGGTGTCTTTCAATGAGAGCAGCTTTGCAATTGGCGCCAGAACGGCATTCACCCCCAGCTGACAAAGCTCTTTTTTTCTTATTTTCTTCGAGATAACGCAGGTAAGCCCCGAATAAACAACGAACAAAACGTATATTGGCAAGCCCGCGTAAACCACGTCACCCTCGTTTATCTCAATATTTCTTGAAACGGTGTCTATCTGTTTTTCCAAGCTCTCTATATCGCGGTTGATGGGCTTGGGATTGCCTGTTGTTCCGGAGGTGAAGGTTGTAAGGACAATTTTGTTTTTGTCGGCTGTTTTCGGCTCGGCTGAGTCCTCGAATTTACAGTAATCGGACACGTTTATAAATTCGACGTCACTATCGAACTTGAATTTTAAAAGCCTTGTAAATTTATTGCAAAAAACCAGCCGTATTCCACCCTCCGACATTGTTTTTCTTGTTCTTTCGAAATTCTTGTAGGAGTCCATAACAACTACGTTGACACCGTAATAAATACAAGCAAACAAAAGAACGTAAAACTCGTAGGACGGGGGCACTAAAAGCATTGCTTTGCTC
>JAZNFU010000253.1:0-1831 GCA_045576135.1 Eubacteriales bacterium | reverse complement strand
AAAATATTTCAATAGTTTTTAAAATTTATATACACATTTACATACACACATTTTTGTAAAGTTCGGATTTTTAATTCTTTTTCAGCGTCCGTTTTAGCCTTTTAAGCCTATATCCCTCCGCCGAAAGTGCAAGGCGCGCCGCCCCACCGTCAAGCGCCGAATTTAATTTGAGTGTAACGGTACCGCTCCGAAAATCCGCCTTTGCCGACTCAACGGCGTCGAGGGCTGAAAGCACCGCTTCGACTCTCGCCTCGCAATGACGGCACATCATTCCCGACACGAACAGTATGATTTCGTCCTCTCCACGGCCGGAGGCTTCGCGAGTGCCGAAGAAATTAAGCCGCAGCGCGTTGCCCACGACGAAAAGGCTCGAAAGGCTCATCGAAAGCGCCGCTATCATAGGATTAAGCGTTATCCCAAACGGCACGAACACGCCCGCCGCAAGCGGTATTGATACGACGTTATAAAAGAACGCCCAGAATAGATTTTGTTTGATATTACGAACGGTTTTTCTGCTTATCCGTACCGCCAAGGCGGCATCCGAAAGCGAGCCGCGCATCAAAACGACGTCGGCGGAATCCATCGCTATATCCACCCCGCCGATTGCCATTCCCACGTCCGCCGCGGCGAGCGCGGGAGCGTCGTTTATTCCGTCGCCTATCATAAGCGCTCCGCCGCGCGCCGAATACTCGGAAACCACCCTTGCCTTATCCGCGGGCATAACCTCGGAGATTACCTCGTTAATACCTACCCCCGCAGCTATCGCCCTCGCCGTCCTTTCGTTGTCCCCAGTGAGCATAACGCTACGGATACCGAGGCTCTTGAATTTCGATACGGCAATTTTGCTGTCGGTGCGAGCCAAATCAGAAATGGCTATAATACCGATAAGAGTACTGTCAAGCGTGAAGAAAAGCGGCGTTTTTCCGAGTGCCGTAAGCTCCTCGTATTTTTCCTTGACAAATCCGTCCACACCGTGCGTGCGTTTGTAGAACGCATAGCTTCCGCCCTCTACGGTTTTGCCCGAAACAACGGCGCGAACACCCGCGCCCATCAAGGACTCAAAATCCGTAAATTCAGGCTTTTCAAGCTCTTTTTGACTACAATAATTTACAATAGCTTTGGCTAAAGGGTGCTCGCTTCCGATTTCCGCACCGTACGCATAATGCAAAAGCTCCCCTTCGCCAACACCAAGCGGAATAACGTCGGTAACGCTCGGGGCGCCAACTGTGATAGTACCCGTCTTGTCAAGAAGCGCGGTTTTTACGCCGTCAAGGCGCTCAAGCGCCTCCGCGTTTTTATATAAAATTCCGTGCGATGCGCCAAGTCCCGTGCCGACCATAATGGCAACCGGAGTTGCGAGTCCGAGCGCGCACGGACAACTTATCACAAGAACCGAAACGCCGCGCGCCAACGCAAACCCGACCTCATACTCAAGCACAAGCCAGATAAACATCGTGATTGCCGCTATTGCGATTACGATGGGAACAAAAACACCCGATACCTTGTCCGCGATTTTTGCTATCGGTGCTTTCGTGGCAGAGGCATCGCTTACCATTCTGATGATTCCCGAAAGCACCGTATCACCCGCGACCGACTCGGCGCGGCATTTTACATAGCCCGATTTATTTATCGTTGCGGCGTAAACCGAATTGCCGACAGCCTTGTCAACGGGAACGCTCTCGCCGCTGAGTGCCGACTCGTCAACCGAGCAATCGCCCTCGACTATAACTCCGTCAGCCGCAAAGCTCTCTCCGGGTCTGACCACGAAGATATCGCCGACGCTAAGTTCGGAAATATCAACGGTAATCTCCTCGCCATCTCTTATCACCCG
>JAZNFU010000252.1:0-13054 GCA_045576135.1 Eubacteriales bacterium | reverse complement strand
TCCCGACGCGTACGGCAGAGGCAGAATTATAGGCGATTACCGCAGAATTCCGCTTTACGGCACGCAAAGGCTCATCGAGGAAAAGGAGCGCGACCTTCTTGATATCGACGGCGATATGACCGACGAGTCGATAAGACTGCGCGAGGAGCTGGCAATGCAGATAAAGGCTCTTGGCGATATCGAGAAAATGGCGGCAAGCTACGGAGTTGATATCACGAAGCCCGCAGTTTCGGCTAAGGACGCCGTTCAGGCGCTTTATATGGGCTACCTTGCCGGAATTAAGGAAAACAACGGCGCGGCAACCTCGCTCGGAAGAACCTCGACCTTCCTTGATATATATATCAACCGTGACCTTGAGGCAGGCATAATTACCGAATCCGAGGCGCAGGAGATGATAGACCAGTTTATTATCAAGCTTCGTCTTGTCCGCCACCTCAGAACTCCCGAATATAACGAGCTTTTCGGCGGCGATCCTACCTGGGTAACCGAAGCGGTTGGCGGTATGGGCATCAACGGACGTCCCCTCGTCACCAAAAACTCGTTCAGATATCTTCACACTCTTATAAATCTCGGTCCGTCCCCCGAGCCTAACCTTACAGTTCTCTGGTCCGAAAAGCTTCCCGAAAACTTCAAGAAGTACTGTGCGGAAATTTCCATCAAAACCGACGCTATACAGTATGAAAACGACGACGTTATGCGCCCGCTTTACTCGGACGATTACGCTATCGCCTGCTGTGTTTCGGCAATGCGCCTCGGTAAGCAGATGCAGTTCTTCGGCGCAAGATGCAATATCGCAAAAAGCCTTCTTTACGCTATAAACGGCGGTGTTGATGAGATTTCGGGAAAGACTGTAATACCCGGAATAGAGCCTATAACAGACGATATTATCACCTACGAAAAGGTATGGCCGAACTACAAGCTCGTGCTTGAAAAAGTGTCGGAAACCTATGTAAAAGCAAACAATATTATACATTATATGCACGATAAGTACGCTTACGAGGCAAGCCAGCTTGCCCTGCACGACACGAATCCCGAGCCGCTTATGGCATTCGGAATGGCGGGACTTTCGGTTGCGGCGGACAGCCTTTCGGCAATAAAGTACGCCGAGGTAAGAGCTATTCGAAACGAGGCGGGAGTCGCGGTTGATTTTGAAACCGTCGGTGAATTCCCCAAGTACGGAAACGACGACGACAGGGTCGACGACCTCGCGGTAGACATCGTGACGGCGTTTATCAAGCGCCTCAAGCGCCATAAGCTTTACAAAAACGCGCTTCACACGCTCTCGGTTCTCACCATTACGAGTAACGTTATGTACGGTAAAAAGACAGGCACTACCCCCGACGGCAGAAAGCTCGGCGAGCCGCTCGCTCCGGGCGCGAATCCGATGCACGGCAGAGATAATTCGGGTGCTTTGGCATCGCTCAACTCGGTTGCGAAGATTCCGTACAGAAACATCTGTCAGGACGGTGTTTCCAACACCTTCTCTATCGTGCCCAAGGCTCTCGGAAAAACCGAAAAGAGCCGCATTTCCAACCTCGTCGGCATTATTGACGGATACTTTGCGCAGGGAGCACAGCATCTCAACGTAAACGTGCTCTCTCGCGAGCTTCTTATGGAAGCCTACGAGCACCCCGAAAAATACCCGATGCTCACAATAAGAGTTTCTGGCTACGCGGTAAACTTCCACCGACTTTCCAAGGAACAGCAGCTTGAGGTTATCTCGCGCACCTTCCACGAGAGCGTATAATTTCACGTGCCCTATTCGTTACGCGGGCGCTCAATTTCAAAACACCAAACGAAAATCACGGAGCGAGGACGAAACATTCCTCGCTCTTTTCGTATATAAAGCACCGTAATGCACACCATCGTTTGCAAAAAGCGTCGGTTCGGCTTGCGTTTTTTGTTTCGTCATCGGAAGAAAACGCGAATTCTTCGCAAAAGCCGCGAGAGCTTCGGTAAACGCACGGACACGGCGTATTGTTGCTTTTTGCTAAAAAATGACAAGCTTTTTAGGCAGGTGCTTTTTGTCGTAAAATGTTGACTTTGGCACGCGCGCGTGATAAAATATAAAGGACGGTTCCGAATGATTATCGTCGGCACTGCAATATAATAATACGGAGGCACACCCCAATGGCAAAGAATTTAATCTACGACATTCACGACAAGCCTAAATTCAGCAATATGCTCGTATTCGCACTCCAACAGGTTTTGGCAATCCTCGCGGCAACCATCGCCGTACCCACTATAATAGGACTGCCAACACAGATTCCCGCGGCTATCTTCGGCGCGGGCGTCGGCACACTCGTTTATCAGCTCTTTACACGCTTTAAAAGCCCGGTATTCCTTGGAAGCTCGTTTGCTTTTCTCGGCTCGCTGTTCGTTGCGGTAACCTACGGCTACTGCGGTATAGTTCTCGGCTCGGTAATCGCCGGTGCCGTGTACGTTGTTATCGCCGTCATTATTCATTTCGTCGGCACTAACTGGGTAAGCAAGCTTCTTCCCCCCGTAATAATCGGCCCGACGGTAGCTCTTATCGGTCTTTCGCTTGCGGGTTCCGCTATGGGTGACATCGTCAAGGCAAACGGCTCGACACTGTTCGCCGATTACAATCTGCTCGGTCTTCTTTGCGGCCTCGTTACCTTTGCTACCGTTATAATCTGCTCCACTCAAAAGCGATACACGATGCCTCGCCTTATTCCCTTTATTCTCGGTATTGCGGCAGGCTATCTTTTGGCAACCGTGTTCACCGTTATTGGCGTTGCGGCTGACGTTGACTACCTTAAGATAATAAACTGGGAGCCTATCGTAAGCAATTTCGTTGATGCGGACGGTAAATTCACAGGACTTGCGGCATTCGTAAATCTTCCCGATTTCGCGCTCGTTGAAGCTATCAAGGAGCTTATCAGCGGCGAGCTTCCCGCAGATATAATGCAAGCATCCGACGGTGCCGCTACTCTTCTCGACCTCGGCGGTGTTGCAGAGGTTATTATCGCATTCCTGCCCGTTGCTCTGGTCGTATTTGCCGAGCATATCGCAGACCACAAGAACCTCTCTTACATTATCGACCACGATCTTATCGAGGACCCCGGTCTTGAAAAAACGCTTCTCGGTGACGGTGTCGGCTCTATCGCGGGCACGATGTTCGGCGTTTGCCCCAACACGACATACGGCGAGTCGGTCGGCTGTGTTGCTATCACGCGCAACGCATCGGTTGCAACCATCACCACGACGGCAATTATGTGTATCGTGCTTTCCTTTATCAGTCCTATTATGGCGCTTCTTCAGACTATTCCGTCCTGCGTAATGGGTGGCGTTTGCCTTACTCTTTACGGCTTTATCGCAGTTTCGGGTCTTAAGATGTTCCGCGAGCTCGACCTCGGCGAAAACAAAAATCTGTTCGTCGTTTCGGCAATACTTATCGCGGGAATCGGCGGTCTTACCATTCAGATTCCCTACGCGCTCGCGGCAAATGGCGCCGTTGCAAAGACTATTCAGGTAACCTCTATCGCGACCTCGCTTATCATAGGAATTCTGACCAACCTCGTTCTTACGAAAATAGAAAGCAGCAAGCTCGGCAAGGAAGCCGATGCCGGCGAAAACGAACTTGAAAAAGAGGAATAATAAAAAAGAATTATGAAAAACTACGACAACGTGGTGATTTTTGATCACCCACTTATCAGGCACAAAATAGCAATTCTGCGCGACGAGAAAACGAGTATGAAGGAGTTTCGCGAGCTCGTCGAGGAAATAACCACGCTTATGACCTACGAATCCTTGAAGGAGGGCGTGCCCACCACCGAAATAGACGTCAAAACGCCGCTTGAGGTTTGCCGCCAAACCGTAGTAAAGGATAACGCAATCGCCATAGTTCCCATTTTGCGCGCGGGACTCGGAATGGTAAACGGCATTCACGTTCTCTTCCCACTGGCAAGAGTCGGACATATCGGAATGTACAGAGATGAAGAAACTCTGCAGCCGCAGTCCTACTACTGTAAGCTCCCATCGGGTATCGAGGAAAAGCTCGTGCTCGTGGTTGACCCTATGCTCGCAACCGGCGGAAGCGCCTGCGACGCAATACAGCTGCTCAAGGACAGAGGCTGTAAGAACATCAAATTTATGGCTATAATCGGAGCGCCCGAGGGCGTTTCACGCGTTGCCGAAGCACACCCCGACGTGAAAATTTACGTTTCTACGCTCGACAGATGCCTTAACCAAAACGGATACATTCTTCCCGGTCTTGGCGACGCGGGTGACAGACTGTTCGGCACGAAATAACGCTTCAAAACAAGTGCCGAGTCGGCGCTCGGCAAAAACAAAAAACAGCAAAGATATATTTGCTAAGCAAGCTCTTGGGGCATACGCCCCTTGGCCGATACTTAGCAAAGAACATCTTTGCTGTTTTTATTTTATTCGGTTTCCTGCGCCTATCTTATTTCAAGGCTTTTCCACAACCGCAAGCTCGATAATTTTCGGCATAATATATGCGTAATATACCGATTCGAGTATAGTTTGTTCACCGTTGAGGTCTATAATTTCCTGCCTGTACGCGCTGACCGCCGCATCGTATTCCGCGGTGCTTGAATACTTATCGGGCGTGCATCCCTTATACTCAAGATAATCAACGAGCACTTCGTCTATTTTCGTGTTATAAAGGTCGACTATGGAAATGTTTTCGTCCTCCGGCATAAAATTCTCAGTACGGGCTACGTAATACATTATCATACGCCGTACTATATCCTGTGCCGCTCTGTTACGCACGAAATCTCGCCACAGCGAGCCGTCGGCAATCTCAAAGTAGTCGCAAGCGGCAAGCTCAACCGACTCGTACTGTCCGGAATAAAGCTCGCAATACGCCTCAAAATCCTCGATGTATTCGTTCATAACGGCACGCAATTCGCCGCGAGGCATATTATCCTCATCATACTCAACCGCGCTCATAAGATGCGTCCATACAAGCTCCTCAACCTGTGACTCGTATGCCTCGTAATACTCGTTCGTAATCTGCTCGGTTACCATATCGCGATACTTTTCGCTGAGCGTTTCGCCCTCGTAATAGGCGAGGTCAGCCTCGGTAAGCTTAAGTCTTGACGTAATAAATTCATCGTTAAGCTCGGGGGCATCGTATACTACCGCCTCCACGACGTAAACGTCGAACTTTACCGAAAGACCGCGCAAGGATTCCTCGCTGTAATCGTAGGGGAAGTGGGCGTCAACTACTATCGGCTTGTTTTCCGGCTTCTCTACGCTCACAACTCTTGGTGAAGAATAAACGTATCCGGTGTCAGAGTCCGTCTTTGATACGTCGTAGGTTACGCCAAGCTCTCCGCCGCCAAGCAGAGTATACATCATCTCACGCAAAGCACCGCCAAAACTACCGCCTATTATGCCCTCGTCGAGCGTAAACGCGGTGCGTCCCGGTTTGCTCTCGCCCTCAGCATCGATTACGGTATATTCTACCGTAATAATCTCTCCGTTTACATAGCTACCCTCGGTATAGGTCAGGGTAGGTCTTATAGCGGAGTTTACCGTTATATTTTGATACACGGCATCGAATCCGTTAGGCATCCTTGCAATCAAGGCTTCATCTCTGGTGGCTCCTACCTGCATTTCGAGAATCGCCTCGCGGAAGCCCTCGCCCCATTTTTCATTAACGTCAGAGGCGGAAAGGTCTATCTGAAGATTTTGATAACGCTGTGCGGGGGCGTCGGTCAGCATCGCATCCATATTCAATATAACGATGTCGCCCTCGCGCACCGCACCGGTGCTAAACGATGTCAGCTTGGAATAATCGGATATGTTTTTTCCGATAAGAGATATTTCAAATCCGCTGACGAAATCTCCCGAGCCTATCTCAAGCTCAGCTGCCGAGCTTGACGAAAGATTGCTCGTTCCGTCCAAATCAACCTTGTTGCCCGATTCGTCCAGGGTATAACCTCTATACCATATCTTTACCTTCCAGCCGTTTGCAATAGAATAGTCGGGAACGAAATAGTAGCCGTTGTTCTTCGGCGTCGTGGATTTATATTCGGCAAGAGTTTGCAAAATCCGCTCCTCTACATCAAGCTCGGTGGGCTCGGGTACGGTGACGTTTATCACATATCCGCTGTAATCGGATTTTGAAATCGTTATGTACTTTTCGATATCACCCGTCAGGTAGTCAAAGCGCCGACCGTATATTGCGTACCATATACCGAAGGCTGCTCCAGCCAAAACAACAAGCGCCAAAACGGCAGAGCATATAATTATCGCGAGCCGCTTTTTGTTTATAGGCTTTTTTTCTTTCTTGACTTTTTTCGGCTTTATCACCTTGTAATTAGACGGTTTTTCTTGTTTTTGCTTATTATTGTTTACGTTTTTTGAGGATTTGGTTTTTTTATTCGCCATATTTTTTCCCCGTTTAGTTCTTTTTTCTACAAATGATTTTTGACGAAACGGCAAAAATCACCCCTGCTCCTCGGAATTTATCCGTTCGGTATGCGCCATAGCCTCCGATATTGCGTCGGCATATTGCGTCGCAAGAGCATCGCACCGCTCGTTGTAATCGTGTCCGTTATGCCCTCTCACCCACACGAAGCTCACCTTGTGATACTCGGTAAGCTCGTAGAGCCTTTGCCAAAGCTGTGGGTTTTTCAGAGCGCCATCGCTCTTTCTCCAGCCACGGCTTCTCCAATTCTCAACCCATCCCTCGTTGTATGCGTCCACGAGGTATTTCGAGTCGGAATACAGCGTTACCGCGCACGGCTCACGCAAAGCGGCAAGCCCCTCTATCGCCGCGGTAAGCTCCATTCGGTTGTTCGTGGTTTCCGCCTCGCCGCCGCTCATCACCTTTTCGTGCTTTCCGTATACGAGTATTGCGCCCCAACCGCCGACACCGGGATTACCCCTGCAAGCACCGTCGGTATAAAGCTGAACTTCTTTCATAAAATCATCCAAAGTCGGAAGAGCCGACCGTTAATCCTTATATATATTTAGGTAGAAGGAATGATACGCTGCTCATTCCTTCTATTTTAATGAAGGTGCTGTCTCAAAGCAAATTTCGAGACAGCACCCCTTGGTCATTTTACTATGCGGAAAAGCCGCTCGGTCGCAGCCCCGCAATTTAAAACAGTCGTTTCTAATTACTCGGTTTCAGCTTCATCAGCCTTGATGAAATATTTGATACGGGTATAAGGAATCTTACCGTCCTTATAGGTGATTATCTTCTCGGGCTCGTGGTCGTGTCCGTCGTCAACGTGCTCCTCGTCCTCAACGAGATACTCCTCGTCAATTTCAAGATAGTAGTCAAGAATCTTATCTATCTGCTCAGCAGCCTTGATATTCGACTCACCGTAATAATCCTCGTAGGTGCCGAGGTTGGTATTCTTTATGGTATCCTTATATTCCTTATCGGTATAAACGAGATCGAGCGCCTGAGCCGCAGCGTATATCTGAACTATCGGCTTTACAGCATCCTCAGCCTCGGTCTTCACCGCAGCCTTTGCATCGTTGTAGGTGGTGGTATTCGTTTCTGCCATAAGGAAGTCCTTGAAGCTTCCGTTATACTTCGAATAGTAGCTCTGGCTCGTGCTCGAGGAGCTGCTGTCGGTTCCGGTATAGAAGCTTTCCTTGTAGCTATCCATAAGAGCGTCGTAAGCGTTGTTAACAGCCTTCTTGGGAAGCGCGGTTACCGTCGTATGCTCCTCGATGAGCTTATATATCTCGGTTGCAAGAGAATACTTGATATAGGTGTCGTACTTATCCTTGAGATTCTTACGAATACTCTTTTCGTAAGCCTCGATAATCTTGCCCTCAACGTCATCCTCGATAGCGTAAACGGCAGCTATCTGCTTATCTACCTCTTTCTGCTTGTCTTCTACCTCTCCCTGAGCAACGACGTAATCGGTATACGCGTTATCTCTTGCGGTCTTCTGAGCAGCGGTTGCCTTATCCTCGCCGCCCGCGGTATCGATAGCAGCCTGCTTCTTCTCATAGGTTTCCTTTGCGGTCGTTTCAGCCTTTTCAAGATCCGCAAGCGTCTTAAGAAGCGATGCAAGCTCGGCAATCTTTTCGGAATACTTATCGGTCGAGAACATATGAAGCGAGCTTGTCGAAAGGCTCGAGCCGTATACCTCGGTAAGAAGCGTGTAAGCCGTATATACGGGAAGGGTGTTGTAATATACGGGGAATACGTAGTAGGTAAGCTCTATATCCTTAAGGTCAATCTTTCCGCTGTCCTCGGTGTAGGGCTCAGCGGGCGAAACCTTCGTGGACGCGGTGTTGGTGTAGGTGAAGGTGGGGATATTAGCACCGCTCTCAACTACCCAGTTGATAGTTATACCCGAATAGGTAACGTCAACGGTTTCTCCGTTGATAACCTCGGAAATGGTAGCGTCAAGCTTATCCTTTTTCTTGCCTATCTCAAGTCCTACGAGCTTATCCTTGAATTCGGTGCCGCTCGTCGTGCCGAGAGTGAGCACTACGTTGGTATAGGTTTCGGTAACCGTTTCTTTTCCGCCCTCATCAACCGTCTTTTCATACTTACGGGTGTAGGTCACGTAAACGGTATCGCCCGCAGCTGCCTCGCCGTCGGTCTTGGTCTTGTAAACGTAGCTGTCGATATCACCGAGTGCGGCTATTGCCTCGGCAATCTTAGCATTCACGCCCTCGTGGTCGGAAAGACCGAGCTGAATCTTGCCGGCGCCCGACTCCTTCATCTTATCAGCGTAGAAGGTGTAGGTAACGTCGTCCTTAACGCCGGTGCAATAGTAAACGTAGTAGAGCACGTCGTGCGCGCCGGGAGCTCCCGCCGTCAGCTTATTGTCAGCGTCAACTACCTTTGCAAGCGCCTCGTAGATAGCGTCCTCTACGTGCTTATCGTTAGTTGCCTCGTCGGTGGTAAACACACCGTCGCCGGTTTCGGTAATCTTAAGGTCCTGCAAAGCTGCAAGAAATGCTTCTTTATCAAACGTAGCGTACTCCGTCATATCGTCCTTCGCATAGCTGTAAGCACAGCCCGAAAGTGCGAGCACGAGCATTACAACGACAAGAAGCAAACTCATAATTCTTCTTTTCATCACTAAAATCCTCTATATTTAAATTATTTTTTACACTTTAACACCGCGATTGCAGCGTCACCAAGTATTATAACATATATAAGCGAAAAAATCAAATACTTTTTTCCAATTTTTTAATATATTTTTAATTACTCGGTGTGGGAAGCTGCTCGTGAACGTTTTCGCTGCTTACTTCCATTCCGTTAATCAGATATACGAAGCCGGTTACGACCTCTCTTACCGAAGCGGTCGAGATGTAGAAATCAGAGCTTTCGTATATTACGCTTCCGCTTCTGCAGCTCTTGATGGTAACCATAACGCGTCTGTCGTCAAAGCGGCGGAACTCGTATATATACGTGTCGTACTTAGCCGCCGAATGATCGCGGAGCGAAAGCTCGAAGGACATAAACGGCTCGACGTCACCCGCCGCCGTCTGCTCCTGTTCCGTAAGCCTATCAACGTAGGTGGTCATATAAAGCATATAAAGCACTTCCTCGAAATAATACACGTCGGTAGTATCGTATTCGATATACTCGTCAACGCCGTTTCCGTAGAAGAGCGAGAAATCTACCGAGCCGTCCTGCGAATTCTCGCGGATATACTCCGAAAGCGCGCTTTCCATCGAGTCCTCAGCCTCGGATACTCTCATTTCGATAAAGGTATCGTGCGTGCGTCCGTCACCGGGCTGCATATATTTATTTCCGTTTACGTCGTAGTAATAGTCGGTATGCTTCATCGTGAACTCATACTCGCCGTAAACCGTCGGCATATTCAAATTAAGCTTAAACGACGTGATATCCTCGACGTCAAGAAGCAACGGGCTTCGTCTTGCCCAGAAATCAAGGAATTCGTAGTTAAGGAATACGAGCTCGCTCGATTCAACCTTTGCCACGATATCGTACATATCCGAGCCGACGTATCTGAATCCGCCCTCCTGCTCGGCGCTTATATAAAGCGTGAATTCAAGCGTCGAGGTCCATTCGTAGAAGATCTCATCGTCGGTAGGACCGGTTTCATCGATGTCACGCGGAAGAACGAAGTGTATTCTGTGCGAACCCTCTCCGTAAAGGCCGTATTTGAGCATAGTCGCCGTGTCGAGTCCGATAGCAACCGTTTCCGAGCCTATGAAGCCGTCGGTGCTGTTGGAGTTATCGCCGACACCGCCGAGAATACTCAGAACCGTCTGACATACCGTGTTGTTAAGTCCGTAGTTTCTGTTTGCGTTAGTGAGCGTGTTTTCGTACAGCGACTCGCCGTAGAAGGGGTCACGGAATTCGTCGTTTTTGAAGGCGAACGAAACCACGAGCTCGCTCGTAACGTAGCCGCCTATATTCTTTACGGTTACGGTATCAAAATCAGCCATAACCTCGGGATATTCGATATAAGTATCGGCAACCTTAGGCTCTTCAAGCTCACCCTTGCCGCATCCCATAAGAAGCTCGCCGATGGACCGAGCGTATTCGCCGGCATCCTCGTCGCTGAGGTCTATATAGCCCTTATAAGCCTGGCTTTTCTGCGAGCCGACCTTTATAACGTAGGTATACGCGATTATACAGTTAGCTCCGACGGTATCAACCTCAACGACGCTTGAGCCGCCGTTCGAAACCTCGTATATTTTGTTGATTTCGGTAATAACTATCTGCGACACCGTCTGGTTTTCGGTATTATCCTTTGAGTAGGTAACCGAGAATTCTATCGGTGTGGCAAGCTCGCCTACCGACGCTGCCGAAAACGCCGCAAGAGCGTCAGCGGGTATGAGTGCGTTTTCAAGATTTATTACCGCGTGATAAGAGGTGGGGGTCACGGACTCCTCGCCGACCGTCGCGGTATAGGTTACCTTCAAAAGCTTGTTGCTGCCAACCGGCGTTCCGACGCTCGACTTCTCACCGCCGTCAAGAATTGCCTCTATTGCGGTAACGGTATAGGTGTACTCCACCGAGTCCTCACCGTCGGGAATATTTGCCGCAAAGCTTGAGCCGACTACGGTAAAGACTATCTCAGAGCCCTCGTACGAGCCCACGTTCTTACCGACGAGTGCCGCAAGCATCGCCGCGTACTTTTCATCGGTGTATTTCGAGAGGTCGAATTCGGTCTTTATGAATCCCTCGCCGAGATAACCGCCCGAAACGAAGCTATCGGGGTCGTCGGT
Organism: Eubacteriales bacterium; assembly: GCA_045576135.1. Taxonomy (GTDB): domain Bacteria; phylum Bacillota; class Clostridia; order Oscillospirales; family CAG-272; genus UBA1740. The sequence goes on along the minus strand of JAZNFU010000252.1, from coordinate 1,873 downwards.
TACGGCGGGATTCTGCGGCGAAAGAATTTGAGCGTCAACTATTACGACAGAGCCTGCGGCTACGGTATCCTCGGCGTTTTCGTGCAGAGTGGTTTTCCACTGCGTATATTCGGGTGAAAGATACGGCTCAAGGTAGCTGTCCTTTGCCAATCCCTCCGAAACGAGCATCGAATTTATAAGCGAGGACGCTCCGCCGAGCGCGTAGTCGATATAGGTGCTGGTGGTAACGTAGATATAGGGACGGTCGTCAACCGTGTAGTAATATCCTGCACCGGTAAGCATATTGTCACCGATGGTGATTTTGTGCGTCTTTTCCGTGCCGTCCGCATCCTTATAGCTGAATACTATAATCTTCGCATTTTCGGCAGTCAAGCCGTAATAGCGGTAAATCTCGTCCTTTTCTTCCGCGCTGACTTGAATGCGCTCGTCGAAATAAAGAGTGCTTATTACCGAGCAAAGATAGTATACGTTGGTAGCCTCGCCACCGACGACGTCGGAAACCGCGAACAAAGAGGAATAATCGAAATTACCCTCTGCGTTTACTATGGGCGGAAGATAATAAACGAGCTGCTCGCTACCCTCCGGCATATACTTGACGTAAACGTTTCCGCTTGCTTCATCTCTTTCAATACCGTAGGTTCCGTCGGGGGTCGTGATAACGACGTCGTTGATCTTGTCAACCTCCACCTGCGGATACGCAAGCAGGTAATAGCCGTTAAGCAAGCCCTCTCCCTCGAGATATTCGGGGGGAACGTGGGGCGGAGTTTCACTCGACAGATTATCCACGACTATTTTCGTAACGATAGTGGCAACGAGGAGGAAAAGCAAAACCGACGCAAGTATTATGATAAGCTTGAGCTGGCCTTTACGCTTATCGGCGTTTTGATATTTCACATATTTCATAAAGCGCCCCTCCTTACAAGAATTTGCGCCTTATGCGCGTAATTATACCTATGATGAGAACGGTTATCGGTGCTATGAAGACGAGAACCGTATACAGAGCTATCGCAACCGAGGAAATTCCGTAATTCACCTTTACAATCTCAGTCAAATCGCTCGAATAAACCTCGCTCATATATTCGGAAAGCGCCGAGGAAACGAGCATTTTTCCACCGTAAGAGGTAGAGTTTTCGGACATACCGCCAAGGCTTATCGATGCGTATTCATCAGCTCTTGAAATGTTGTTTACGATAGCCGAAAGTATATCGTAGTTTGCATAAGAGGTGTTTCCGATAACACTCGACGAGAGTAGGTCGGCAGAATTCGCCGCAAGCATATACGAGTAGGTGAACTCACCCGTAACCTTGTCGAGCTTGGTTCTGGTAGCCATTGCCACGATATCCTTCGTGCCTGCCGAGCCGGACAGGAATTCCTCGACGTCGCCGTCGCCGTCGGAGTCGTAATAAACGTACGACTTCGCGTTTTCCGAGGTGGTGAAGAAGGTGGAATAGAGTCTGTCGGCGTTGAATGTCGCATCCTCGGATTTCGAGGTTTCCTCACCGAAGGAGCACTTGATATATCCGGTATTCGAAAGTATAAATCTCGGAGCCGACGCCAAGGATGCGTATTCTCCGTATATTCCGTATGCGTGTGAGCTTGAGAGGGTCAGATATTTTCCGACGATATCGGTACTGAGCCCGCCGTTTGAGTTAACGCCCGCAAGCGCGCCGCCCGAGGCTACCTCGTCCTTTACTACCTCGTTGCAGAATTCAATTCCCCACTCAAGCATAAAGCTTTCAAGGTTGGGAAGCGATACCGCGTAGTCCTTTGCAACTATCACGGAGCCGAGCTCGCGCGAAAGATATCTGTCCACCTTGTCAGTTTCCGAATAATCGTACAAATCGTTAAGGTCGGTACCCGTCTTGAAGTCCTC
>JAZNFU010000251.1:0-2784 GCA_045576135.1 Eubacteriales bacterium | reverse complement strand
ATATTTAATAATAGCACCTCTTTTGTAACAAACGCAAAAGGGGTGCTTAAGTTTTCTCCATACCTTAGGGTTGAAATCCTTGCGGATTTCTTAAAATTTATAGTCTTTTCCTACCGCCGACCTCGTGACTCGTCGTATACTCATACGACTCTCGTCGCGAGTTCGACGCTTCTTACCTAAATCTGCCTATCCCGCCCTTTTTAAATGTCAGATTTGGCAAGACCGACGATAAAAACTCCCCTCTTGCATTTCTTTGGCAAGAGGGGTTTTTATTGGTGAAGTTGCTTCACTTTATGAATTGATGCTAACGCATCATATATTGGCGTCGCCGTGATTTTTCGCGCTTCGCACTCCGCGAATTGAATTGCAACCCTAATGCGCCGCAGCGCAATTTATGCCGCAGGCAATTCACGAAAGCATAAGCTTTCAATTCACGCAAGCTGCAAGGTTGCAATTCATTGCGAAGCAAGCTTTGCCGAGTTAAGTATATCGTCAATCAGCGGCTGGTAGGAGTCGAGCTTTTCCGAGGGGCAGGAGAAGGATATCATACAGACGTATTCGTCGTTTGCAAGCGTTAGGTTTATATAGTAGGCGGTCGCCTCGCCGTTTGAGAAAAGGAAGCTGAACACGGCGCTGTTCGCGAGGGCACCCTCGCCGACGTTACACTCGTAGCCGTTGCGGTCAACTATATGCTGAGCCGTGGATAAGGCGGTAAAGTCGCCGCCGTAGGCGTAGGTATTTGCAAATTCCCCGTGCGTGTACGAGTACACCGTAACCGCGGAATTGAGCGTTATATAGTACGCGTGCGCCTCGACGTGCTCTGCTGACTCGTAGTGGGTGGGCAGCTCGTAGCTCAGGGCACCCGTCGTGTACTCTTTCATAGTATAATCAAAATCGTCGCCGCAGGACGCGGTGAGCATCAGGGCAAGCACGGTCGCCGCCGCCAAGATAGCTTTCAGAAATCTTTTCATTTTTCTTTTATCTTCCTTAATATACTAATTATAGTTTACATTTTTACTTTGGAATATATTCAAAGCTGAGTCCGCGCTCTCCCCAGTAGTAGCCCGTGGCGTAGGTGGAATTTTCAGGAATATACACGGCAAAGCCGTCGCCGACACCCGAAAAATCGCTCGGCGGCAGAATTTTTTCCTCATCGGGATAATAAATCCAAAGCTCCGCAAGCGAAGCGGCACCCGAAAACGCGCCGTCGGATATGGTGTGAAGACTCGTGCTTTCGGTAATTACGAGCTTGCTTGCGCTAATACCCGAAAGTGCGCCGCCCGCGATAACGGTAACTCGGCGGCTGTTATACGCTACGGGGACGGTCAGCAGCTCAGCACCCTTGCCAAGCGCGGAAAGTCCGCTTATCGCGTAGGAGCCGTCGGACAGCTCGGTAAAGGTGAAGTATTTTTCGTTCTCGTCGTATATATCAAGGTATGAATCAAATTCCGGAAGCGGCGGCTCGTCGGGAATCTCGACGGTAACCGCGCGAGGTGAATCGAGGGCGAAAAGTATATCCTCGGTAAGCTCCGCGGTAAATTTAACGGCACCCGCGTCGCCCAGGTGGAAATTGGTATCGTAGAAATAACCCGCGCCGAGCACCGAGCGCTGTGGGTCACCGAGAATTTCACAGTCGAGCACGCCCGAAAGATACTCGGCAAAGGCAGAAAGCTCCGCTATGCCCGCACCCTCGGCAAAGCCCCACTCGTTCATCGGGCAGAAGCCGAAATACACGGTAGCGCCCCGCGACTCACAGTATGCCGTATAGTCGTTGAGGTAATCGACGAACTCGTCAGAGAGAATATCGACGCTCGGATTTATCATATTGTTGGTGTCGTAATATCGGGGCATTATATTTTCCGAGCGCTCGTAGGTAAGGTCGCCGTAGGCGTTGAAGTTATCCGAGTTGTAGACACCCTCGGGGTCGAGCCTACCCGCCGTGACGTCCGTAAGCGCGCGGATATAATAGTCAAGCTTTTCGGCGGTGTAATCCCAAAGCGACGAAAGCACCCGAATTTTATCCGAGGCGGAAAGCGCCGCAAAGATATCCGCGCGCTTACCGACGGCCCGCAGAGTCAGGGGAGCGTTGAAATAAAGCGAGAGCGTTTGCGCGTCAAGCTCGGGCATCACTATAACGACGTCACCCTCGCCGACGGCATCGCGCGAAAGGTCGAGCATAAGCTTCGTGCCGAGCGCGGCGTAAAGACCGAAATTAACCACCGGCATATCGGTATACTGCTCGATTATATCACTTCTGATACCGAACGCCACCGACGAGCCGCCGATAAGGACAATCTTTTCGCCCTCGGTTTCACAGAGCCTGTCATATTTATCATCCAAGGCTCCGACGAAGCTTTTCTCAAACGGGTCGGGCAGCCACCACGCGAGCGCGCAAAGGAGCGAAAAGGGCGAGATAAGCAGAGCAAGTGCCAAAAGCGCGGCAAGTATTTTTTTAAAAGCTTTCACCGTATCACCCCCCGTTTTGTTCGTTAAATGTTAGTTTTGGTTGTCATATTATGTAAATTTGGTATTATAGGCAGATTTTTTTGCAATCCGAAAATTCAGAATTGGAAATAGATAAAGCTGCTGACCTCGCCTCTTGAATACAGAAGCGCGAAGGCAAGAATTACAGCCCATATATAGTAGACGTAGCTGCCGTTTTGAATAAGGCACGCATCAGCTCCGTCCTCACCCTCGTAGGTCAAGGTACGGTCGACGAGCGCAAGAACGAAAACCGACAGCGCCGCACTCACAGCGCCGACGAGGTCTATATTCATAACGGCG
>JAZNFU010000250.1:0-1736 GCA_045576135.1 Eubacteriales bacterium | reverse complement strand
GGGATATCGGCGGCGAATATTACCTCGGCGAGAATATCGGCGAGTTCGGCGGCTGGTACGCATCAAAGGCAAAGGGATACGGAAGCGTTCAGAATTCGGAAAATCCGAAGCAGGGGCTGGGGGACTTGGTTGAGGCGAAGGAAACCTATATAAAGCAACAGCGCATAGTGCTCGATGCGATGCGTAAAAACGGCACGGACAGCATTCTCGGAATTCAGGCGGTGACGCTCTATCCGTATGATTTCGAGGCGGGCGTTGATATTGCAAACGTCGAGCTTGCACCGCGGAATATGGAACAGATTTCCGCCTTTGCCAGAGGCGCTAACCGAGCGTATAAGAACGCTCCGATGGGTGCGTGGTACGCCCACGAGTTTTACGGCGGATACTATCCGTTCGACCCCTTGAAAGCGAAAAGATTTACCGCGGGATACTATTTCACCTATCTTGCCGGGTATGATTTTCTATCTCTTGAATCGGGCTTGCGCGTTACGAGGCATCACCTTGACCAAGTGCTTCCCGAGGACCACCCCTATACGCTCTCGTTCAGAAAAGAGGCGAGCGATTTTGCCGAGTTCTGTAACTCCGACGAGCGACCCGGCACGGACGGCCCTATCACCAAAATAGCCTTCGTTCAGGGTAATCTCGACGGCTTCGGCTACGGTAACAGCTCGTCGCTTTGGGGTCAGTACGGCGATGAGAGGTGGGGCTTTGCCGCGCCCGAGTTCTCGTACAGAATTTTGGACGAGGTTTACAGAAGCGAGGAATGGAACAACGCCAAAAACTTCGGTGACGCCGATTACAGCCACGCCCCCGCATACGGTCAGTACGACGTTATTCCCGCGACGGCACCCCTCTCGGCAATGAAGCGATACGATTGGATAATCTATTGCGGCTGGAACACGATGACGAAGCAGATATTCGAAAACCTCAAAAAATACGTCGAGGAGGGCGGAAAGCTCTTTATCACGGCGGCTCATATGCGCGACAGCGTAAAGAGAGATGAAAAGGGAAGCTTCGCGGCGGTCGATTGGGAAAGCCTTCTCGGCGTCGAGCTTACCGAGGGCATCCTTCGCTCCAACGACGGCTTTAAATTCATAAAAAACAGCACCGTCGAGGGAATTATGTACCCCGGAACGAAGAAGCTTCTTTGCGACCCGGCTTGGAGCGCGGGATATACGAATTACGCTATCGTAAGACCGACGACGGCAACTCCGGTTTGCTACCTTTCGGACAGATTCGAATCACCCGACGACATGTCCGCGATAACCGAGGACGGCTCCTTCACGCCGATTATCACCGAAAACCGTGTCGGTGCGGGTAACGTAATATTTATGGCAAGCTCGGAATACCCCGGCGCGCCCGAAATATATCCGCTTTACAAAATGATGGTGAAGAATATTCTTGCCGCCTCGCATCGAACCTCCGAGCTTAAGGTTATCGCCTCGGATAAGGTGCGCTTCGCTATGTACGAGGGCGAGGACATTTATAAGCTTTATATCTTCAATACCGATTTCAATCTTGAAAATAAGGTGAGGGTAAGCTTTAGGGGTGAGGTGCGTGAGGCGACGGTAAGCTCCGTCGGGCTTGAGATAATGGAGTTTAAAAAATAATATAGTGCAAAAAATATTTATTATTGTGCAAATACAAAGCGGAGCGGACTTTTGTATAATTAAATTGTAGCAAGATAGTCTGATTTTTTGGCAATATTATCGATTGCCCCACGCGCGCGTCCGTGC
>JAZNFU010000249.1:0-5330 GCA_045576135.1 Eubacteriales bacterium | reverse complement strand
GAAATCAACACCGCATTTATTGTGCTCGGAATTTCGATAATCGTTATTACCGTCGTGCAGGGCATTATTCTCTTGTTCTGTAAAGAGCGAGTAGCCGACGACGAGCTGGCGCACGAGCCGCTTGGCAGAAAGCTTAAGTCGGTGCTTGGTGACAAAAATATGCTGCTTCTGCTCCCGTTCTTCATTCTTTTATCAATGGCGATGAGTGCATCATCTTCATTTGCCAGCATCTACGCTCTCGGCACGTTGGGTCTTAATATGACCTACCTTGCCATATTGTCTACCGTTTACTCAATAGTACGCGCCGCCGTGTCCGTGCCTATGGGAAAAATCGCCGACAAATTCTCCTTCGTTACCTCTACGACCATCTGTACTATTCTTCTTGGCGCTATGTATTTTATTCATATATTTATCGTGCCGAGTACCGCCTATATACTCTACCCTATTTGCAATATTCTTTCAGCACTTGCGGGTGCCGGAATTTACACTGGAAAGGAAGTTCTGATATTCGATTATACCAAGATTTCCAACCGCGCGGAATCGATTGCGATATCCTCCACGGTTTACGGTGCCGTATCTTTGCTCACGACCTACCTTATGCGCTTCGTTATTGCGGCGGTGCAAAAGGAAAACAGCTTTCTGTTCTTTGAGGGCATTTACGCACAGCAGGTGCTCTCGGGAATAGCCTTCGTATTTACCATTCTCGCGGTTCTTTATTTACAAATCGTAGTAAAGCGGCTTCGCAAGCCACCGGAAAATCTTATCACAGACGACTAAACTCTTAAAGGCAAGGAAAACAAATGAAAAAACTGACCCTCAACAAAGAAAACCTCATTAATAAAGAATTTATATTTACCGAATTCAAGCGCTATTTCTTTATGGTGATAGGCTGTATATGCTACTCGCTGAGCCTCAAGGCATTCCTTATCCCATCCGAAATCGTCGGTGGCGGTGTTTCGGGCGCGGCGTCGCTCGTCAACATAAAAACAGGCTTCCCCGTCGGTGTGTTTATAGCAATTATAAACATACTGATACTGATACCCGCGTTTAAAACAAACGGACTGAAATTTATTATTCGATGCTTTATAACGACCGTGGTTTTAAGCTTGATAACTGACGCTTGGGACCCGATTTTATCGCTCATTGAGGGATTTTCCGGCGTAACCGACAACAAAATACTCGCATCTCTTTACGGCGGCGTTTTGCAGGGCATCGGAATAGGTCTATTCATAAAATACGAAACCTCGAGCGGTGGCACCGAGCTTCTCGGCAGGCTTACTCACATAATTCTGCCATTCGGCTCTATTGCGACTCACACGGCGCTGCTTGACGGTATGGTGGTGGTAATGGGTGCGATATTCTTGGCGAGTCTTGAAAACGTACTCTACGCGCTCATACTTATCTATGCCAGCGCAAAGGTCAGCGACCTTATAATATTCGGCTTCTCGAAGGCAAAGCTCTGTTACATAATAACGACCAAAGCAGAGGAAATTTCGGATTACCTTATTTCTCACAGTCCCAGAGGCGTCACGCTGATTCAGGGCGAGGGTATGTATTCAAAAACCAAAAGGGGCGTTCTTTTAACCTGCGTTAAGCCGACTCAGGTGGTTGCGCTCAAGGGAATGATAAAGCAGCTCGACGACGGCGCGTTCGTAATAGTTTGCGATGCAAACGAGGTGTACGGCAAGGGCTTCCACTCTATCTGAGTCGACGCAAAAGTACATCAATTTGCGCTTTATAATAAAACAAAAAAATGCTTGATTCAACGGTTTGTGAATCAAGCATTTTTGTTAATTTAAAGAATTTTAGCATCAATTTCGGGTAATTCGTTTTTTTCCTTGTAAGCATCAGTTTCAGGTAATTCGTTTTTTTCCTTAACCGCCCACTTCAAGAGGAAGAACATTCCCGTTCCGATAGCGAAGAAGGTTATGTAAACGAGCGGCTGTATGAGAGGATAGAAAACGACCGACCCGATTTGCAGCTTCACGTCAAAGAGTGCGCCCGCAAACGGCACGAGCCTTGCGGCAACGTCCTTATCAAACATAAAGAGGTAATTGCAATAGAAATAACCGTTTGCCGAGGTGTCAGCCAAGTAAATGGAATTGAAAATCGTTCCGAGTGTCAAAACGAGTGCGTAATACCCGGTAAAGCCCAGTGTGAACGCCTTGAAATCCTTTTTCTTGATAGGCTCAAAAATTCCGAGTATAAGGCACAGAAGCGGCGTAATAATGACGTTATGATGCTCAACGATATAATGAATATTTCCTTTTGAAAGAATACCGTTCGTAACCTCCGCGTCCATAACTCCGAGCGCTATCAAGCCGCCCGCAACGTTGATAAGAATGTTAAACAGGAAAAGACCTCTGCTTTTCGTCAGTATAGAAACGAGTATGAGATAAGCCGCAATATTACACAACTGAAGCGGCATTCTCTTACAGGTCAATTCGCCGAGTGAGGAGAAAAGCTGATTGTACTGTAAGAACAAGGAAAGAGCCAAAACGAGCACGAGTATATATCTGTCCTCATAGCTTCTTTTCTTGAATACGAGCGTTAGGATTACGCCCTCGGCAATAAGGAGGGCTATCCATCCGAAATGCAGCGCTCCGTAGGATTTGAATATAAAATCTGTGTAGGTATTGAAAATTCCCTCAAGCGCATAGATGGGCATAATAGTAGCTATAGAGCAAAGGAGCAAGAGCGCAAACGGAAGAATTTCTTTTTTTGTGAATTTTAAAACACCGTAGTCACGAAGCAGGAGCAATACTATAACCGTCAATTGAGCAAAGCACATCACGAAGAACAATCCTCCGCGAAAAACACCGTTTCTCATAAGGCTCGATAAAACTTCGGGCAAATAACGGATATCTACTATGCCCGTACCGAGCGGGTCGGTATAATGAGGCAAAATCTCTCCCGCCAAGCATAAATATATCAGCGCAACCGGCAGGCAAAAATATATCGCAATCTTTTTAAACACGGCTCTGTCAAAATAGACGGCAATCGGCAATATAACGAAGGACGAGAAATTAAACCAACGTATTATCATTATAAACGGATTGAGCCTGATGCCAAGAGGATTCAGAACGTGTATTCCGACAACGAACGAATCCGGGAGCAAAACGTTTATAAACGTAAGCGTCATATAAACGAGCACGGATATTTTGGATATTTTCAGCATTTTCTCTTTAGTCATCATAAATACCACCAAGCAAACAGATTAAAAAATGAGCACTTTAGTTAGGGTTATACCTTAAATGAAACTTAAATCTATCACATTATAGCATAAATTATCGAATATTGCAAGTCTTTTTTAGTATTTTTTATTTTTGCTTGTCACACCGTCGAAAGCACCGCGAGTGTTTCATCAAACGAGCAAGCGGAAGTCGACCTCAATAAACAACGAAAAAGCCAACCTAACCTCCGTTTTTGTAAGGTTAAGTTGGCTTTTTTTGCATTCTCGCACTTTCAAGCGCTCTTAAAAAATCCCGACAGACTTAAAGAAGAAGGATGCCACGACAAGAGTCAGCGTTGAAAGCAAGGTCGTCCAAACGACGAGCTGACCGGCAAGGCCGGTGTCGCCTCCCATTTCCTGAACCATCGGGACGGTGGATACTGCGACCGGCGTTCCGAACATCGCAACAAGTGCCGCATACTGCTCCGGGGCGAAGCTGTCCGCAAAGAATAGGTACGCAAGACCCAGAGCGAACGCGGGCACGGTAAGCGAGCGTATCAAGACGCCAACGATAATTTCGCGCTTCATAGCTCCCATCTGTCCAAACTCGAACTGTACGCCGAGCACTATCAAGGCAAGCGGCGTTGACATTTGCGATAGGTACTCAAGCACCTTATAGAGTATCTTTACGTCGGAAAGACGAAACGTCATTCCCGCCTCCGACAGAGGCGCGCGCAAGAGCACGCAAATAAGTCCGAGAAGCGTGCTTATTATAAGCGGATTTTTAATAAGCGCAAGCGACATTTTTTTCAGACTCGGCTTTTCGCCGCCGTTTGAAAACAGCGACAGCGCGGCTACCGCAAGCACGTTATAAGTAGGAATTATTATAGCAGATAAGAGCGCTGCCGCCGCCACTCCGCGCTCACCGAAAAGTGCTGAGGCAAGCGCTATGCCGACGAGCGCAAAATTCGAACGGAAGGATGCCTGAAGCAAAACGCCGCGCCGAGCGGCATCACGGGTAACGAGCCTCGTTAGCGGCGCTACGGTAATGAACACCACACCGACAGCCACAAGAGCGTATATTACGTATCCTAGCTCAATATCCCCCGCACTCTCTATTTTGTACACGTTCAAGAAAAGCGTCGATGGCAAGAACACACGGAAAACGAGCTTATTTGCCGCCTTGGCAAAATCCGTATTTATCACTCCCGCGCGCTTTAGTATATAGCCGAGCGCCACCATACATATAAGCGGCATCACGGCGTTCAAGGCGAAAACAAAGGATTCCATATTCACTAACCTCAACTCACATAAATACAAGTTAAATTTTATCACAAACGCTTGGCAAATTCAACACACCGTATATAAAAACGGCTGCCCCGACCAAATCGGGACAGCCACTTTAAAATATCAATTTTTGAAAAGAATTGCGTCACCGGGGCAATAGCTTGCCGAATTACTCAGCCGCAGCCTCAAAAGCAGCTTCGCACGCATCGGTATCGCCGCGTCTTTGTTCAAGCTCTGTATTCATCTTTTCAAGAGTCTTCTTGTCGAGATTGTAGATAAGCGCAAGACCTACGAACTGCATAACCGCTGCCACAAGGAAGAGGACCGCAACGAGTATACGGTGATTGGTTGCAACATCGGCGCTGAACCACTCGGGATTGATAGCGCTATACGCACCGTTTACAAGCTCCTGAGTATATTTACCGTCAGCCGTAATATTTGCATTATTCTGATATCCGATAGACGACATAATAACCAGAGCCAAAGCAGGACCAACACCCTGGGCAAGCTTTCTGAAGAAGGAGTGAAGCGAGTAAACAACGCCCTCCTCGCGCTTACCGGTTTTCCATTCGTTGTAGTCGATGGCATCGCCCATCATAGCCCAAGATACAGTAGAATAAATACCAAGTCCAAGGCTGTATATGAGTTGAGCTACGACGTACAGCGCAAGATCAAGAGTCGTGTTGTCAGGCGTTATGATAAAGAGCAAGAGCGCACCCACGATGGAGCAGAGCGCACCGATAACGGAAAGCTCCTTCTTACCATACTTGGTAACCATCTTACGAGCAAGAGGTGTAAATGCAATAATGGGGATCATCGCAAACATAGAAACCAATCCGGAAATCTGTGCGTTGTTAGAATAGGACTGGAA
>JAZNFU010000248.1:0-1992 GCA_045576135.1 Eubacteriales bacterium | reverse complement strand
CCGCCGTCAATCAGTATGTTCGAGCCCTTGCGAAAATACTTTTTTATGAATTCCGCCGTCTGCGACCACGCCACGCAGTCAAAAAAGTCCGTTGTCGCGTTCTTGTCTTTGTGTCTTATTGATACCGCCACGGGAAACGTCAAGACCGACGTCCCGCTGTTCGTTGCTTTGAGTTCGAGGTCTTTCGCTATTCGTCCGCCGATTGTCACTTTGCAATAGTTCATTTTTTTACCTCCGTTTATATTCCGATTGTGCTTTCATTTACGCCGATTTGTTTTAAGAATTCAACCGCGTTGACATACGGCGTGAAGCCCTGTGAATACCCGCCGTCATAGCCCCATATTTGCGTATATATGCCTTTTTCTTCTGCCTTGACGACGACCGTTGCCAAAGTGTCAGTTGTCGCCATAAAACTTGATAAATCGGGCGTTTTGCGGTGCCTTTTGATATAGTCAACGGCTTTTTCGATAGTCATTTCTTATACCTCCGTTTTTCGTCTGGAAAGTTCGGGTAATGTTCGTCCAAGTATTCAGCTACAAGCCCCAGCAGGTCAGCGCGTTCCGTTGTCGCGTCAAGGCGTCGGTGACAGTCGCGGCAGAGCGTCACGATGTTTTCTTCGATACCGAGCCCGCCCTGCGAGCGCGGTATGTAGTGCGCCTCGGGATTGCCCCGCCGCCCGCATAAGATACAGCACCCGCCGTCGCGTTCGTAAACGCGCTTCTTGACCGCTGGAGAGATTGCCGTAGCTTTAGTTCTCGAGGATTGCATAGGGCATTATTTTTCCGTTGACCGAGATGTAGTCATACGGCGTCATATACATAGCGCAGTAATGGCGCGCTTGTTCGTCGGTAAGCGTGCCGAAGTCGTCGTCGGTAAGCCCGCAGATGATGAACGTGCCAGCGATTATATCGTAGATACGCCCGTCATCGTCAAACAGCGGTCGATTGAGTTCTTCGCCGTTTATCTTGCCTTCCTCGTTGCAGATAAGCGCCACGTTGTCGTCGAACGGGTAGATTGCTTCAATCCAGCCCCCGACGATTTCCTGCTTCGCTTCGAGCGTGTTGTCGATGAGCGCCACCCGTGCGGGCTTATGCGGCTCAACGATTATCGCCTTGATTTTCTCATTTTTCATTGTTGTTGACCTCCATAAGATTTATCATATTTGCGATTTCTTCGGGCGTTTTCGTTTCAATTCCGATTGCCTGCGCGTCCTGCACCAGCCCGTCGATGAGCCGCGCCATTTGCTTCTTGTTGTAGACCGACGAGCCGTAAAAGGCGTTTATCGTCGTTCTTTCGGCGCCGACGCTGGTCTTCTCACAAAGCCAGCCCGTGCCGTTCATACCCCAAGCGTGTATAAAGGTGTCAGCCGCGTCGTTATTGATTTCAACGACCTTGTATATGCCCTGCCGCACGATATGGGCTTGATAGACCTCGTCCTTGTCGATACCCATTTTCTCGGCGACCTTCCCGCAAAGCACCCAAAAATAGGCGTTTGCCGAGAGCGTCCGCTTCTCGATATACTTTTTCAATTCGAGTTCAATGTCGCCCTCTCGTAGCCGTGCGACCGTTTCTCGCAGGGTTTTGCGGTCGGATTTGTCGACCTTTACCGTCACGAGCAGGTCGGCGTTCTCGTCGGAGAGTAGAGCCGTTATACGCCCTTTCATTCCTTTATCCTCACCTTGACGTAGGCTTTCGTCGTGCTGGTCTTTTTGCAGGCGGCGGCGGCTTCGGGGTATTCCTTTTTTAGTTTTGCCGTGTCGACCGTTTCTCTCGTGCTTTCGGCGACGTAGGTTATCGCCAGCGCCGCGCTCTCGTATTTCGTGACGCCCGCGTCCTCCATAGCCGCTTTCAGCTCGTCGAGTATCGCCGCCTTGCGTTCTTCGGCGCGTTTCACGTCGGCGTTCAGTTCGGTCAGCAGGGTTTCGACGGAATAAAGCAGGGAGAGCGTGTGTTCGTTCAACGCCACGACTGGCGGCGTGTATATCTCGCCTT
>JAZNFU010000247.1:0-1642 GCA_045576135.1 Eubacteriales bacterium | reverse complement strand
GCGGCACCACACCGAAAATCAAGGATTTCCCCCCATTCCTTGAAATTTAGTCGTTCGTGCTTGCTTGCGAGCAGACAGACACGAACTTCGTATATTTTAATTATCTTAAGCTTAAAGGATTGGGGTGGGGAAATGCGGTACAAAAGAATAAGAGATTTGCGCGAGGACAGGGATATGAACCAAACCGAGATAGCCAAGATGCTCGGAATGTCGCAGACCGGATATTCTAAGTATGAAACCGGCGAAAACGATATCCCGACGGCGATACTTATAAAGCTTGCAAAGTTTTATAATACGAGCGTTGACTACCTTCTCGGTGAAACCGACAACCCCACGAGGTATTAAAATAAATACGGAAGCGTACGGCACTTGCCACCTCGGTGGTTATATGCAGAATACGCTTCCGTATTTATTAGTTCACTTAGAATTATTTATCAAAAATTATTTCTTGAAAAGCGGGCCGAAGTTCGCACAAGCTCTGTAATCCGCGCCCTCTTTATCCATACCGAAAGCACCCCAAGCGGCAGGACGGAAAATCTTTTCCTCGGGTACGTTGTGCATACTTACGGGTATGCGGAGCATAGAGCAAAGCGTGATAAGCTCACGGCCGATATGACCGTAGGTGATTGCTCCGTGGTTGGCGCCCCAAGCGTTCATAACGTCGTACGCCGTCTTGAAAGGACCGTTGCCGGTACAGTTCGGAACGAACCAGGTGCAAGGCCAGGTGTAGTCGGTGCGCTTCCAAAGCGTGTCCGAAACGTCCTCGGGAAGATGGATAGTGTAGCCCTCGGCTATCTGAAGCACAGGACCAAGTCCCTTAACGAGATTAAGGCGGAACATAGTTGCGGGCATTTCAGCCTTGGTTTCAAAGCGCGAGGAATAGCCGCCGCCGCGGAAGTAGCCAAGGTCGGCGTAGCACCATTCAGCGTTTTGCATAATAGCCTTTTGGTCTGCCTCGGTAACCTCGTACCAGGGCTTGATTGTGGGATTGCCGTTCTCATCTCTTGCCGCAGCGTTTGCGTCAAGACAGCAAGCGCCCGAGTTTATAAGGTGGATAAAGCCGTTTGCCTCCTTAGCCTTGCCGGTTATCTCGTAGCCGGTAGCACGCTTAACCGACTCGCCGCTCCAATAGGTACGGACGTCGGCGAAGAGCTGCGCGCGGTTCGTGAGAAGCTTACCGAACATCATTCCAAGACCGTTGAGAACGTCGTTTTCGGTAGCGAGTATATAAGGCTCTCTTGCGCCGTTCCAGTCGAACGAGGTGTTAAGCATAGCCTCGGGCAAGTCACAGTTGGGATAGAAGTCGGTCCACTGACGCTGACCCTGGAAGCCTGCGGCAAGTGCGTTATGTCCTACGCGCTCCTCCTCGCAGCCCTTCGGAAGCTTCGGGTTTCCGTTCATAAGCTCCTTGATGATTATCATCATTTTAACGACGAATTCCCAATCCTCGTCCTTTCTCTGACGCGATTTCTGAAGCTCGGCGGGGTTCTTGTCAAAGCCCTCGATGCAGTTTTCCTTAACCCACTTGATAGCCTTTTCGTACTCGTCCTTGTCGTAGATGCCCTCGCTCATTCGTCTGATTATCTCGACCTCGTCAACCGACTCGACGCGCATACCGAGATATTCTTCTATAAACGAGGAG
>JAZNFU010000246.1:0-5444 GCA_045576135.1 Eubacteriales bacterium | reverse complement strand
CGGAAACAAGAAACGCCATTATGAGCAATGATGAAATCAGTTTTATAAATTTTTTCATTTTCATTTTCTCCTCTCATCAATCCACTATACTGCCTACAAGCTCTGCGAATATAGCAAGAATTTCGGATACGCAGTATCCCGTACGAAGCGAGATTACAGAGCCTTGTGTTTCCTGTATCTCTGCTTTTGCGGGAGACGTTATCGACATATAGCTGTTATATGCCATCTCGTACTTATCGTATGCTGCCCTGACGCCCTCGATATCCTTTGATACGTAATCAAGCAAAGGCTGCACCTCGGCAAGCACGGTGTAATACTCAGCATAAGTCGTAGCGTCGTCAAGTCCTGCCACGATAATCTCGAAGTCAGCCGAGGACTCGACTACCTTCTTTTCATACTCAATATAGTAATTGTATTTATTTATTGCTTCTGTTATTTGTTCGTCGGTTATGACGTCGGTTGCGCCGACGGTCATAGTGTAGTAGTAGCTTACAGCCTCGTCAAGAAGCGCTTTCATCTCGTTATATCCCTCGGAAACGTCGAGCTTTTTGATAACCGAAACGAACAGCTCGGTTCTCTTATTTCTTTGTGCAATATAGGACTCCTCAAGTCCGTCAACCTCCGCAAGATATTCTTCGTTCTTCTGGAGAAGTATCTGCACCTGTGCATTGTTAAAGTCAATGTCGGCACTCTCGGTGTATCTCTTTATCTCGTTGCATATACCGAGCTTTTCCATATAGGATTCGGTTTCGGTATACTTGGTCTGCAATTCAATAATGTAATCTATATGCTCCTGCTGAAGCGCCGCGAAGAAGTAATCGTTGATAAGCTCGTACCATTCGAGAAGCTCCGCGAGCGACTTGTAGCTATCTGTGCCGGGTGTACCCTCGGTGTAATTGACGTCGTACTTACCGGTCTTGATTATCTCGCGCGCCTTTGATACGGGGTAGCTGAGATGGTTGTAATTTTCCTCCCAGGATTCAACGGTGTCGAAGGACATCGTATAATCAATATACATTACGAGATACTTCGAGTTCTGCTTGTATACCATAGCCTCAAGCTCCTCGGGGCATCTATCATATATAGCGTAAGCCTCTTCAAGTCTTGTTTCACCCGCGTCGGTGATCGTATCGTCGAATATGGTTGTCTTCATAAGCTCGACGGCACGCTCGTAAAACGAGAGCTTTTTATTGTAAATGCCCGAGCCGTTATAGCTCTCCATAACCTTTACGAACTCGTACGAAGCCTCGTCAGCCGCAAGCTGTGCAACAGCCTTATCGTACTTTGCCTTCGCGTCCTTATAAACGTCAGAATCGGTATCAATGTATACGAGCTCACCCTCGGAGTTCTGATAAGGCAGAAGGAATTTATCTATATCCTTAATCGCCTGATTTCTCGCGGTTATCGTGGAATAGCGTCTTGTAGCCTCGGTAAGAGATTTGATAACCTCCGCATACGCCGCCGTATTCTCAGCCTTGTACGTCGAAAGAAGTGCATCGTAATCGAACGAATAGAACTGAATAAGAGCGTTAATTACGTTCTCGTCAACCGTCTTTACGGTACCGCCGACGAGAATCGGATTTCCGTTCTCGTCCACACCAACGTGGCTACCCATATAGTCCTCGTCCGGAACGAAGTAGGTGCTCGCATTTATCTGCATCTGCGAATACGCGTAAATTCTCGAGGGAGTCGTATTTTCAGAGTCCGAAACGTGCTCGCCGTAATATGCAAACCTTTCCGCAACGCTCATAGAGTCAAACTTGCTGAGATCTCTCGGTGCCGTACCCTGATAAACGTAGGTGTTCTTGAACGAGCAGCCGCGGCTGACGCCGGTACCATCGCCGAATACCTGCGCTCTTACCGAGTAGTAACCGGTAACGTTCGATTGAGCAATCTTTGCGCTGTATACGTACTCGTAATCAACGTAAATATCGTAAACGCCCTTATTAACGTTAAGAACGACGGCAACGTTCGTCCACTTTCCGGGAACTATTACGTCCTTAATAACGAGCTCGTTGCCCTTATACGACTTTCCGTCCGCACCGACACCCGCGCTGGACATATAAAGGTGTCCGTTCTCCATCGTGAAAACGGAAGTTCCGCCGTAGGACGCTCCGTTATTGTACCAAACGTAAGGATAGAACGCCAGGTGTCCTTTAGTGGAGAAGTGAGTAATATCGGTCTGCATTACCATCGTCGTAATACCGCCGGTGTTACTACCCGCCATATTGTTATACGGTCTGTTACTCGTCATCGTATTTCCGGTCATATCGATATGAAGGAAATATTCATAGGGAAGAAGCATTCCGTAGCCTTTGAAGTCGTAGTCGTAAAGGTCGTAAATACCCTTACCGTCAGCAACCTTTACGAATCCGCCGTCAACCTCGTTGTAAACGTAGTTGCGCTTTACCTCTGCCTCAATCAAGCCCTTTGCGGTAGAAACGTAATAGGTTTCAACGCCCTCGTCGAAGATTACGTAATCGCCCTTCTCGATAAGGTCGTATTTACCCGCACCTGACGCAACTCCGACGAATTTTCCGTCAATCAGCGTCTGATTGTATTTCGGCATAAGAACGTCGGTTCTGTATCCGTCCTCATACATCGTTCCGTACCAGGTAGCGTTAGCGTAATTAGCTATGTACTTGGTATGGTTGGTTCTGTAATCGGGGTTGTAGTATATAGTGCTGTAAACGTATTCGTCAAGAGCACCGCTCGAAAGAACGTCGAGCGACTCCGCCAAAACAGCGTCAACCTTGGCGTAAAGCTCCTCAGCAAGCTCCTTAAGAGTCGGCTCAGCCTCAACCTCGCCGTCGGACTCGGTATCCTGCTGTGCGGGAGCCTCGTAGCCCTCCTTAACCGTTACGCTGACCGTCACGGTAGCTTCACCCGCCGTCATCTCGGCGCGCTCGGTTTCCGCATTCACGGCGTACTGTGCTCCGGGAACCGCAAGCTTCGCAATCGAAAGCGTACCGCTCACAGCGTCGTAGGTATAATCATCGGAGGTTATTACCTCGCCGTTTATCTCAACCTTGGTTATAGAGTCGACCATAGCGGTGTTGAGGATTTCGCTGACGGCTATCTCGATAGCGTCCTTACCGGGATTGAGAGCCGTTACCGTATAAACAGCCGTGCCGCTTTCGGTATCAAGCGAAAACTCAACCGTCGTGTACGCGTCAGAGTCAAACTCAGCGAAGAAATCGTCAGCCAAGATCTCAGATTTCGTATATCCGCCGACGTCATGCTCAAGCATTCTCGAAACCCAGTTCGAAAGCGTTTTCTGCTCGTAGTTGTGGGCGGTAGCGTCGTAGCTGTCGATAAGGACCACCGCGCCGTACGCCATAATCTTTTCTATGAGCGACTGATATCTTTCATACTTGTACTGAGCGTAGGGAGTCATTTTACCCGCACAGTTGTCACAGGCGTATTTTGCATCCTTGCAATCCTCACAGCGCATCTCGCCGTAAATCTTCGCATAGACAGCCTGCGAATATCTGACACCGATGACGTTGGAGAAAAGATAAGCGTTAAGCTCCTTGGCAAGCGCTACCCTTTCAGCATCGGTTTCGAGCGCAAGAAAGTTCTCCACCCTCGTGCTCACTTCCAGAATATCTCCCTCGTCGTACGATGCCGACGTCGCAGCCGTAGCCAATACCGAAAAAGCAGCCACGGTGAGCGTAAGCACACATATCAAGGAAAGCATTTTGAATAATTTTTTCATACTTTTTCCCTCTCGGATTTGATTTTGCTTTTATTTTAACATTAGAATATACGCGTTTCAAGTACTGCTTTACTTTTTTGGGAATATTGACGAAAATTTTCTCCGTTTTGCACAAAGCATTTTTGGCGATTATTCCACATATTTAATAGCTTTTTTGGTAATTTTAACGATGCAATTCACAACCAAAGCAAAAGGTGTGGCGCATTTGGAGTAAAAAGCCATTCCAAAATAACGTTTGAGGGCAGTTCAATCCTTCCGAACTTGAACTGCCCTTAATGAAATTTTCACTAATGCAAGAATAAAATTCCCATCGACACGAGAATAAAATAAAATACGAAGCCATCCCTATGTTTAATTTTTTACTGCGAGCAGCAAAGCCTTCTCCAGCGAGAGAAGGGGGACCGTTTACGGTGGATGAGGCTGTTTTAAACGCTACCACATAAAGACACCTCATCCGTCAGCCTAAACGGCTGCCACCTTCTCCCACCGGAGAAGGCTCAATTTCACGCTTGCACCTCAAGCATTTCAAGACGGCTTTGCCGTCACTCACCTGCGCCAGTATTTCCTGTCAAGCGAGCGATACTGTATCGCCTCGGCAATATGGTCCTCGTTTATCCGCTCGTCACCGTCAAGGTCGGCTATCGTCCTTGCCACGCGAAGCACCCTATCGTGCCCTCTTGCCGAAAGTCCGAGCTTTTCAAACGCCTCGCGCATAAGCTCAAGTCCCGCCTCGGTCGGCACGCAATGCTTCTGTAAAAGGCGCGGCGACATTTTCGCGTTAAGTACTCCCTTGCCGTCACCCGCGCGCTCAAGGCGCATATCGGCAAACTCTCTTGCACGGTTTACGCGCTCTCTGATTTTCACAGACGGCTCGCCGGGGGTGGTTTTTCCCGAAATTTCGTCGTAGGAAACGGCAGGAAGCTCTATTTCTATATCAATTCTGTCAAGAAGCGGTCCGCTGATGCGCTCAAGATACTTCGCGATGGACGCAGAGGTGCAGGAGCACTGTCTGTTCGGGTCGCCGAAATAGCCGCATTTACAAGGGTTCATAGCACAAACGAGCATAAACGACGACGGGAAGGTCGTCTTCGCCGCCGCTCTGGTGACCGTAACGCTTCCGTCCTCCATAGGCTGTCTTAGAGAATCGGTTACGCGCTTGGTAAATTCGGGAAGCTCGTCCATAAACAGAACTCCGTTGTGCGCGAGCGATATCTCGCCCGGCTGGGGATGCACGCCGCCGCCCGCAAGTCCGGGCATAGTCACGGTATGGTGCGGTGAGCGGAAGGGACGCTCCGTAACGAGATTTGAGCGTAAAATTCCCGCAACCGAATGTATTTTCGTCGTCTGTATCGCCTCGTCAAAGGTCATATCGGGGAGTATGGACGGAAGCCTTTTGGCAAGCATAGACTTACCCGCGCCGGGTGGGCCTATCATAAGCACGTTGTGACCGCCCGCGGCGGCTATTTCAAGCGCGCGCTTCGCTTTATACTGTCCGCGCACCTCGGAAAAATCACCGCACTCCGAGCGCGCCGAAAGGTCAAACGCCCCCGCGGTGCTTTCTATCGGTGATAGCGGACATTCGCCCGAAAGATGCCCGATAAGTGCGGAAATAGACGGCACGGCGTACACCGTAACGCCCGAAACTATCGCCGCCTCGCCCGAAGTCGGAGGCCAAGCGGTCTTAGGAAGACAAGGGTCTCTTACAACTCCTTGGCTCACAGAAAGA
>JAZNFU010000245.1:0-3701 GCA_045576135.1 Eubacteriales bacterium | reverse complement strand
CGGCAAATAGAATGGCAAACGCACATTCGGCTTACCGCTAAAGAAAAGCGGTAAGCCGTTAAAACCAATTATTTAAGACGGTTCTCTACACAAGCCTTTATTCTGTCACACTTGCAATTAGCAAAGAAATATTCACGGAATTTAGGACCGCCGAGAGCACCCAGAACAAGCTCTCTGTCAAGGTTTTCGAGGATATATACGATATCGTTATGAGTTACCTTTTTAACCTCGTCGAGTATCTTCTTGTTTCTCTGCTCCGGAACGGCGCGCTCGCGAGGATAACCAAGTCCCCACTCGGAAACGAAGAGCTTTTCAAATACGTACTGAAGGTTAAGCTCACAGCCCCAGCCCCAGCCCTTTGCAAAAGGCATTGCGATAGCGTTTCCGTTATTAACCTGCGTAAACTGATAAGCATCGGTCGGGTCAACGACGTGTCCGCAAAGGACGCCGGGGAATGCGTTACAAGCGAGCATTGCACCCTCACCCGTACCGCAACCGGTAATTACGAGGTCGCAAGCACCGGAGTTGAGAAGAACGGCGGAAAGAATACCTATCTGAACGTAGGTAAGCTGTTCCTTATCCTCAGCGGAATACATACCGTAGTTGAACACCTCGTGTCCCATCGGCTCTACGACGCTTTTGAGAGTGTCGCATATAAGCGCGTTTTTAGCAGCCTGGCTGTTTTCGTTTATAAGTGCTATTTTCATTTCTGTATCTCCATTTATTATTTAATTCATTACGGGGTAAGACGGTTAGGACCTCTGAAGAGGAACTGAACTTCCTTAATAGAAAGACCGAGGAAGAGCATCGTAAGACGGTCGATGCCTATGCCGAAGCCGCCGTGGGGAGGACAGCCGTACTTAAAGAATTCAAGGTAGAACTTAACGTCCTCGGCGAGTCCCTTCTCCTCCGCCTGTGCGCGAAGAACGTCGTATCTGTGCTCACGCTGTGCGCCCGTCGTAATCTCTACGCCGCGCCAGATAAGGTCATATCCCTGGGGAACGCCCGCCTCATCTCTCATATGATAAAAGGCTCTTTCCTTTGCATCGTAATCGGTGATAAAGAGGAACTCGTGTCCGAATTTATCGGCGCAAAGCTGACGCGTCATACGCTCGGCATCGGTAGTAAGGTCGCCCTTAAGCTCGTCGGGAACCTTGTAGCCGTATCTTTCCTCAAGCTCACGGTATACGTCAGCAAGCTTCATTCTCGGGAACGGAAGCGTAGGCACGGTAAGCTCGGCACCGTAAAGCTCGGTAAGCGCCTCGCCGTGCTTTTCTTTAACCTTACCGAGTGCGTAAGCGAGAAGCTCCTCCTCCATTTTCATAACGTCCTCAAAGCTATCGATATAAGAAAACTCAAGGTCAAATCCCGAAAACTCGGTTGCGTGCTTATTGGTATAGGACTTCTCGGCACGGAATACCGGACCGGTTTCGAATATACGCTCAAGTCCGGACGCCATAGCCATCTGCTTATAGAACTGAGGCGACTGTGCAAGATACGCCTTCGTGTCAAAATACTTTACCTCGAACACGTCCGAGCCCGACTCGCTCGCCGCGCCGATAAGCTTGGGAGTATGAATCTCAACGAAATTGCGCTCAAGCAAAAATTCGCGCATAGCTGCGGTAAGAGTCGTCTGAAGCTCAAGCATCAGGTGATTTTTCTCACGGCGAAGGTCTATCCAACGATAGTCCATACGGCAATCGATATCCGAGTCGTCCTTAATCGGAAGCGCCTCGGCAAGCGACTCTATTTTCATAGCTGTGGGGTACATTTCCTTACCGCCCATTTTCACGTACTCGCTAAGCACTACCTCGCCCTCAAAGCTGACGACCGAGTGAATAGTAAGCTTATCGAGCATCTCAAGCATCTCGGGATGCTTTTCCTTTTCAACGGTAATCTGAAGCTTTCCCGTTCTGTCCCTCACAACGATAAACGCCATAGTGCGCTTATTACGAAAATTCTCGACGAAGCCCGAAACGCGACAAACGCCGGGGGTTACGTCCTTTATATAAGTTCTTTCCATTTTAAACATCCTTTCGGAAAACTACATATTTCTCTTATATTTTATAGCAAATAATTTAAAAAGTCAATAGCGTGCGTGCAAAATAAACGCACTTTTGATTTTCACGGACATTTTAGGCTCAAAGCGTCTTCATCCACTCGCAAGCGGCCTCCACCCACACCGCCGCCATCGGCTGTACGTCGTTATACTCGGCGCCGCGGCTCGACTCTGCCGTACCGAGTCCTATTGCGTGCGGACCGTAGGGATATACGGACATCATAAAAGGAAGTCCGCATCTTGAAGCTGCCAAAGCAAGCTTAAGCGAACCCTCGACCGGAACGACCGTGTCCTCTCTGGTATGCCAAATAAACATCGGCGAGCTTTTCTCGCTTACCGCATAATCGAGCGATGCTCTTTTCAGCTCGGTAAGCGGAATACGCTCAAAATGCTTTCCGAAAAGATTGCAGAAGCTCGGTCTGTGAGCCTCCTCAAAGGCTACCGTTACCGGATAAGACAGTATTACGCCGCGCGGACGGACGAGTGAGGATTTTTCTCCAAACTCACGGACGACCTCGGGGTAATCAAACATCGTCGCAATGCTTCCGCAAAGATGGCCGCCGGCTGAAAATCCAACGGCAAAAACTCGCTCGGCGTCAACCGAAAGTCTTCTTGCGTTTTCCTTTATATATATCATCGCGCGCCCTGCATCCAAAAGGTGCTTCGGGAAAACGTCGCGCTCCTGTCCCACGCCGTAATTAAGCACGAACGCGTTATAGCCGCGCTCGTAAAAGGCGAGTGCTATCGGCTCACCCTCAAGCGCATGGCTTACTCCTATATACCCACCGCCCGGAATAACGAGCATCGCCGGTCTTGCCTGCCCCTCGTCACTGACGTAGGTATCAATCCAAATTCTGTCATCCTCGCCGTTAAGATAAATTCTCTCGCGCAACATTTTCTTATACCCCGTTTATCATTCTTATACAGTTTTTATCCAGGCTACGCTCTCGGCAAGCCATCTCTGCGCCAAGGGCTGATTCGAGTTTGGCATTCCGTATTCGGTAATTTCGTTACCGAGTGCGATGGCGTGAGGACCGTAGGGGTATATATGAGCACAGACCTTTATACCCGCATCTTTCGCCGCCTGTGTCAGTAGCAGCGTGCCGTCCACGGGAACGATGGTATCCTCTGCCGTATGCCAAAGGAACATCGGAGAGGAGCTTTCGTTAACCGCCGTTTCAAGCGAGAATTTTCTGCGCTCGTCCTCGCTTATAGCGGCAAAAGACTTTCCAAGCAGATTTTCAAAGGTTTTTTTATTCGTTACGTCGATATTCGCCGTTACCACGGGATATGCGAGCACCGCGCCGCACGGCTTGTTTTCCTCACCCGAAATGCCGAGCACCGCGCGAACCTCGGGAGCGTTATACATTATCGCGCAGCTGCCCGCAAGATGTCCACCGGCGGAAAATCCCGCAACGAACACCCTTTCGGGATTTATACCGAGTCTGAAGGCGTTTTTCTTTATATACAGTATTGCCCGACCGGCATCTATGAGCTGCTTCGGGTACAAATCGTCCTCTCTACCCGTTCTGTAATTCAGGACGAACGAATTAAATCCGTACGCCATATAGGCAAGTGCTACCGGCTCGCCCTCACGCTCCGGGCAAACCACGCCATAACCGCCACCGGGAATAACGAGCAT
>JAZNFU010000244.1:0-2285 GCA_045576135.1 Eubacteriales bacterium | reverse complement strand
CGTCGGTATTCTGATAGCTAAGGCTATGATTAAGGGTGATGCCGACGAGCGCGGTATATACTCCTACGTTTTAACCTTCGGTAACTACGGTTATATGGGCGAGCCGCTTATAAAAGAAATTTACGGCGACGTGATGCTCGCGAATTTCAAAATGTTCTGTCTTCCCGTAACCGTTCTCGTTTACTCTTGGGGCGTTCCTCTTTTGATTCCCAGGGGTAAGGGTAAGAATAACGCGCTTAAATCCTTCTTAAATCCGTCGACTATCGCTATGTTTTTGGGTATGCTCGTCGGCATCACGGGACTTTGGGAGCTGTTCCCCACCTTCGTTGAAAAATCGCTGACACCGCTCGGAAACTGTATGGGTCCCGTCGGAATGATACTTCTCGGTCTTACGGTATCCTCGTATAAGCTCGGTGAAAAATTCAAAAGCCCGAAAATACATATCGCAACCGTATTGAGAAATATAATTTTACCCGCACTTCTCATACCGCTCCTTTTCTTTATAAAAGAGGGACTCTGTCTTGCTTTCGATTGGAATATAGGCAACGAAATACTCATTTACGCATTCTTTATAGCGGCAACACCGCACGGTATGAATACGATAGTATTCCCGAAGGCGTACGGAGGCGAACCGAGGACGGGCGCGAGCCTTGCTATCATCTCCCACGTTTTAGCCGTGCTTACCATTCCGCTTATGTTCTCGCTTATGTCACTTCTTTTCCTATGACGGATTGCGTAGCATTATAAAATCCGACAAAATATACAAAAAACGGTAAAACGAAAAACAGGCTGTCATTTTCACAAAGGATTTGACAGTCTGTTTTTTTTGTTTGAAATGTGATTTTTTAATTATCGCAGCTTATATCGCAGCAGAAACGCGAGATTCGGAAGCTTGATTGCGTCCTACGCGTCGGCAAAAACGCGAGCCTTACGAATCCGGTTATGCCTGAAGGCTCTTTTTCCAATCAAGATATTCCTCGTATGTGCCTGCGCGGTCGACGTACGAGCCGTCCTCTTTTATCTCTATAATTCTGTTTGCGACGGTGTTTATTATCTCGTAGTCGTGCGAGGAAAGAAGAATATTTCCGGGGAAAGCCGAAAGTCCGTTGTTTACCGCGGTTATGGATTCAAGGTCGAGATGGTCTGTCGGCTGGTCAACTATGAGCATATTCGAGCCAAACATCATCATACGCGAGAACATACATCTTACCTTTTCTCCACCCGAAAGCACGTTTACCGGCTTGAATACGGCGTCTGCCGAGAACAGCATTTTACCGAGGAAGCCGCGCAGATAGGTTTCGGTCTGGTCAGAGGAATACTGACGCATCCAATCGAGAATAGACTCGCTGTGTCCCTCGAAGAATTCGGTGTTGTCGTGCGGGAAATAAGAGGTCGTTATAGATACGCCGAATTTGAATTCACCCGAATCGGCATTTTCCTTTTCATTCAGTATCTCAAACAGGTGCGTTATCGCAAGCACGTTTCCAACGAAGGCTATCTTGTCCCCCTTCATAACGTGGAAGGTAAGGTCGCGGAAAAGGCACTTGCCGTCGAGGCTTTTCGTGAGTCCCTCGACGTGTAAAATCTCCTTACCCGCTTCCCTATCCATCTCAAAGCCTATATAAGGATATCTTCTGCTCGATGCGGGAACCTCCTCGACGGTGAGCTTATCAAGAAGCTTTCTTCTTGAGGTTGCCTGCCTCGATTTTGATTTGTTTGCCGAGAATCGCGCAATAAAGCTTTGGAGCTCGGCTATTTTTTCCTCGTTTTTCTTGTTCTGCATCTTAATCATACGCTGAATGAGCTGGCTCGATTCGTACCAGAATTCATAGTTACCAACGTACATTTTGATACCGGTATAATCGATATCAACGATATTAGTGCAAACGTCATTAAGGAAATGACGGTCGTGCGAAACGACGAGCACCGTACCGAAATAATCGGCGAGGAAGTTTTCAAGCCAGAGCACCGCGTCAATATCAAGACCGTTAGTGGGCTCGTCAAGAAGAATAACCTCGGGATTACCGAAAAGCGCCTGCGCGAGCAGTACCTTTACCTTTTCGCTTTCCTTGAGATAGGACATCTGAGTATACAAAAGCTCGTCCGAAAGTCCGAGTCCCTGAATAAGCTTAGACGCCTCGGACTCAGCCTCCCAACCGTTAAGCTCGGCAAATTCCGCTTCAAGCTCCGCCGCCCTCAAGCCGTCCTCATCGCTGAAATCCTCTTTAGCGTAAAGGGCGTCCTTTTCCTTCATTATTTTGTAAAGTCGCTCGTTTCCCATTATT
>JAZNFU010000243.1:0-2677 GCA_045576135.1 Eubacteriales bacterium | reverse complement strand
GCCTCCGACTTCCATCTCTTATCACCCGCGCGGTGCTCGGCGCAAGCTGCATCAGCGCCTCGATTGCCCGCGTCGTTTTTCCCTTTGCTCGCGCTTCCAAAAGCTTTCCTACGCTGATTAGCACGAGTATCATCGCCGCCGACTCAAAATAATAGCCGTGAGCGTAAGCCGCGCCCGCCGACATTCCCTCCTCGGAAATTTTCAAGCACATAACGAAAAACAGCACCGCGCTGTAACCGAAGGAAGCACCCGACCCGAGTGAAACGAGCGTATCCATATTCGGTGCGCCGCTCAAAGCCGCACGCACGCCGCTGATATAAAATCTTCGGTTTATCAGTATACAACCAAGCGACAGAAGCATCTGTATCAACGCTGTAGCTATATGATTTCCCTCCAATACTCCGTATGGCAGACCTATCATATGCCCCATCGAAAAATACATAAGCGGGATAAGCAAAAGCGCAGAGCCTATTAAGCGGCGAATTATATTTCCCGCATCAGCCGACGCGCCTTTTTTTATCGGTACACCGTCTTCGGCTCCTACCGATTCTGCAGCACCGTAGCCCGCCGACTCAACGGCGGATATTATTTCACGAGCGTCACCGCCCGACACGGTCATCGAATTCGTAAGAAGGTTTACCGAGCAGGCTTCAACACCGTCAACCGCTCTGACCGCCCTCTCTACCCTCGCGACGCACGCCGCACAGCTCATTCCGCTTATATCAAATTTCATACGTTATTCCTTAATTCCTTGCAAATTTTAAGCTTATATCAGCTGAAGCATCAGCGACATTATCGGCAGCGTTACTATACTGAGCATCGTGCTGAGAAGAACTATGCTCGCCGCCTCGCGCTGACCCGCACCGACGATTTCGGAATAGTTAAGCACCACCGACGCCGAGGGGCAAGCGCATATTATGAAAAAGGTTCTCGCAAGCCACACGTCCACGCCGAAAAGCCAAACGATACCAAACGCCACCAGCGGCATCACGAACTGCTTTACGGCAATGGTTGCGTATATGCGGTAGTCAATGAAAATACTTTTGAAATTCATACCCGCAAGCCTTATACCCATAACCATCATAGAAAGCGGCGTTGACATTTTCGCAGTCGCGGTAATAATCGAAAACAGCGTTTCTGCCTCGGCAAGAGGCGTTCTCGTCACGAACAGCACCATAGCCACAGCCGCGCCTATGAGTGCAGGGTTGGTAAACACCTTTTTAAGCGAGATATATTTTACATTCTGAGATATTATCGCAGAGCCAACCGTCCAACCGATAAGATTCATAACCACCGCGTAAACTATGGTGAATATGATGAGGTCGTCGGACACGCCGGGATAAAGAGCTTCAAGAATCGGAATGCCGAAAAAGGCGCAGTTGGCAAGGGTAGTCGCTATAGTCATTATTCTGTAAATCGGGTCAGAGCATTTCTTGCGAAGCACGAGATAGGACGCGCCCATAATTACTATATGGATAAGAAGGACGATAAGAGCAAAGACGCCTATATCTATCAGCTTCTGCGTCGAATATTCGGTGCTCATAAAGGTGTAAATTGCAAGGCAAGGCTGAGATACGTATATAAGTATCTTGGAAATATCGGCAGTTGCCTTATCGCTGACTACGCCGCCCTTAGCAAGAAGATACCCCGCCAAAGCCATCAGTAAAAGCACCGCAACCGCACCGAGCGTTATTAAAAATGTCATTTCGGTTTACTCCTGTGAATTTTTATAGTCCTATC
The DNA here is from genome assembly GCA_045576135.1 of Eubacteriales bacterium. Classification (GTDB taxonomy): domain Bacteria; phylum Bacillota; class Clostridia; order Oscillospirales; family CAG-272; genus UBA1740. Next base: position 937 of record JAZNFU010000243.1, on the reverse strand, counting down.
GTGTAGGTTCCGTTTACGGAAAGCGCCACCAAATCAATCTCGCGGAATTTATCACGGATTTTGACGTCGGTGTATCTGCTCTCAAGCTCACACTTGTAAGCATAGCTTATAAGGTCGGAATAAAAGTCGGAAAACGGTCCGCCCTCGTCAGAGTCCGTATACGCGCCGTATTCAAGCTCATCTCTGTAAATAAAACAAACTCCGACGTCCTCGATCTCAACCCAGGTATAAGTACCCTTTCCCATATAAAGCGCTGCTTCTACGACCGACGGAAACTCCTCGTAGGCGCGGAGAGTGTACTCGGATTCTGCCGAATAATATTCACCGTTCGGGTCAAGATACATATTCGTCGCAAGATATTTTTTCGAGTCCGTGCCGTACCAATTAAGCGAATCCTCGCTCATCTGACCGTTCTCTATCGCGTTCTTTATCGACTCGATATCAGCCTCTCTGTCAGCTATCTCGGCATCGGTAAGATAAATGAGCTTATCGGTTCCGTCCTCGTTCTTCTGTCTTACCAAAGCTCCGTTTTCATCGGTGATAAGATTGAAATCGGTTTCGGTGCGTATGAACAGAAGCCTTACGCGGCGGTATGCAGCGTTATAAAACTCGTTTACAATCTCGGTATTACCTCTTAAATTCGCGCCATCCGAGCCGTAAAGGATATAGGACGCCGTCGTGACCTTATACATCATTTCGGTCGCCTTGTAAAAATCGTCGTAATCGAATCCAAACTTTGCTACCGTCTGATTAAAACTCCGTTTGCTGTCCGCAAGATACAGAACCCTATTCTGCACGTTAGTCTTTACGGTTTCCTTGGCATCCGCGCTAAGCTTCGCCACGCTGTCGTAAAGATAGCATCCGACGACTATCATACGAAGATACTCAAGAACGTACTCCTCAAGCCCCTCGCGATAGGTAGTAGTTCCCTTTTGCG
>JAZNFU010000242.1:0-3440 GCA_045576135.1 Eubacteriales bacterium | reverse complement strand
ATTCGGAGCAAAAAATGAACGTCGAGATTTTATCAAATTTGGTCATAACAAAGGTGCACTCGGTGTTAACCTTATATACGCCCGAGGGCGTAAAGATAAAAAGAGTTGACCGTCCGTGCTGGGCGGCCACAATAAAATACGAGGGACAGACGGTATATACCACGCGCCACAAGAGCTTTTTATCCGAGCTCAACAGTATCGTAATTTTGCCGAAGGGTTGCTCGTACGATTGGGAATGTACGAGGGGCGGCGAATGCTGCATAATAGAATTCGAGTGCGATACGACCTATCACGAGCCGATAGCCTTTAAAATCAAAAACGGCGAGCAGCTTCTTAAGGCTTTCAAGGCGCTCGAATACAAGCGAAATATAAAAAATCCCCTGATTGAACCGGAAAGCATCAGGGACGTTTATTCAATTCTTCTATCTCTGATACCGAGCACCGAGCGCTATTTTGACAGCGAAAAGCAAAAGCGAATTGCAAATGCAGTCGAATACGTTTCGCAGCACTACGCATCGGAAATCACCAACGCCACCCTCGCCGAAGCAGCCGGACTTTCCACCGTTTATTTCAGAAAGCTTTTCACGAGCATTATGGGCATCTCCCCCATCAGCTACGCAAGAAAATTACGCATCGAAAAGGCAAAGGAAATTTTGCGAAGCGACTACGGAACGCTTTCGGACGTCGCCGCCTCACTCGGCTATTCAAGCCTTTACGATTTCTCACGCGACTTTAAAAAGCATACCGGCGTGCCGCCCTCAAGGTTTGAATAAGGCTCAAAAGCTCGTTCGCAAAATCCAAAAAGCGCGCAAGCGTCCATCTTCGAGAATTAATATAAAAAATCACGAGCGTCTACCGTTTGCGCTCGTGATTTTGCGTTATTTGTCAATATTTGTTTACTTTTATTGTGTTATCGACAGCTTTTATGCGTCTTTTTTCTTGCTCACAAAATACGGAACGCATATAGCGGCCGCGACAAGCATAAGCCCCAAAAGAACGAGTGCTATATTTTCCCAACCGACAGCCGTCGCTATTTTCGGTATCAGAAGGCTGCCGAGTGCCGCCGCTGCATAGCTGAGAAAATCGAGAAATCCGGTAATTCCCGAAACGAAGCCCGTATCCTTCATACTCGGACAGTACACACTCCAAAGTATCGTCGCCGAGGCGTTTGAAGCCATAATTGCCACGACCATAAAGACTATGTTTACTATCGGGGTGCTCACGAAATACACGCCGAGGAAGCCGAGTGCCGCTATACCGAAATAAATCAGCGGACACAGGTGCATATTGCGATTAAGTCGCTCGTAGACGAAAATCGAAATCAAGGCTGTAAAGGAAATTATCAGGGTCGTAACCGAGAATATAGACGCCGATTCTTCTTCGTTATATCCGAGATGCTCGCAAAAATAGGTGCTGAGATATGCGATAAACGAGGTTCTTATTATTCCGGTTATCATCGATATCAGCGAAAACTTTACTATACTGCGCTTGACGAGAGCTTTAAAATCAGCCTTTGGTAACTCGCTCCTCTCGTCCTTGCCGGTACCGTATCTGACTATTCCCTTTTTCTCGAAAAGCGTAAAGCACATAAACGCCAGGACAGCCATCACCGCAAGCACGATGCTGCTTACGTTAAAGGTCACCTGCCAGGTTAAGAAGGTTGCAAAAAGACCCGCGGCGGGCGAGCCGAGGAAGGATGAAAAGGTGTATCCGAGATTGCACCTGGTTGCGTATATGAGGTCAGTGCTTTCGGCAACGACCTTGGTCATCGGGCCGTAAATCATCGAGAGCGAGAAGCCGGTTACGGTATACGCCGCCGCGGCAATTCCCGGATAATCCGCCAACGTCACGAACACAAAATTGGAAATACCCGCTATCAAAAGGCCGAGGCATATCATATATTTCGCTTTTATGTAATCACCTATCACTCCGTTTACAAGCTGGCCTACGGCGTAAGCCAAAAGATAGAGCGCTGATACAAGACCATATAATCGAGCGAGAAGCCGTCAGCCGTCATTTTCGGCGTAACGGCACCGAGTACGTTTCTCGCAACGTACACCGCAAGATACGAAACCGAGCACAGAGTTCCGAGGAAAACGGCTTCTCTTGCTTTTTGACTTATTTTCATAATACACCTCCGACAAGAACAAGATAATTTTACCACATTTTCCCCAGCTTGTCTATATCTAAGTTCCACACAAATTTTATTATTTTAGGAGTGCCGTTTATTTGAATAAAACAAAAAAGAGTCAAGCACCGATTGTGACGGCACCCAACTCTTAATATTTTGCGAATTACTTTTCGTTTTTGTAGATTTCCTTGAAGTACTTGTAGGTATCAACCTTCAATTCGCCGCAAGCCGCCTCGTCACAAGCGATAATTCCGTCACGGTGAAGCTGAAGCGCGCTTATGGTCCACGCGTGGTCTACGCCGCCCTCTACGCAATGGCGAAGCGCACGAGCCTTATTGTGTCCGCTGATAAGAAGAAGCACCTGCTTGGAGTCGCAAACCGTACCTACGCCGACTGAAAGCGCGGTCTTCGGAACCTTATCGACGTCGTTACCGAAGAAGCGCGAGTTTACTATAAGAGTATCCTCGGTAAGTGCGCGCACGCCGGTTCTCGAGGTAAGAGAGGTGAAGGGCTCGTTGAACGCAATGTGTCCGTCAACGCCGCTGCCGCCCATAAACAAGTCAATTCCGCCGTAGGACGCAATCTTATCCTCGTAGCGCTGACACTCGGCCTCAAGGTCGTCCGCCATACCGTTGAGAATGTTTACGTTTTCCGCAGGGATATCTATATGATTGAAGAAATTATCGTGCATAAAATACCAGTAGCTCTGGTCGTGCTCGCGAGGCAAGCCAACGTATTCGTCCATATTAAAGGTAACTACGTTTTTGAAGCTGACCTTACCCGCCTTATTCATTTCGATAAGCTTTCTGTAAACTCCGAGAGGTGACGAGCCGGTAGGCAAGCCGAGAATAAACGGACGGTTTTCCTTATGATTGTTTATAGCGTCGGCGATATGCTGAGCCGCCCACTCGCTCATTGCATCGTAGTTGTCTTTGATAATTAATTTCATAATTTCGCTCCTTGAAAGTTTGATTTTTTTCATCAATGTTATTATAGCACTTTACGTTCGGTTTGTAAACGCATTTGGAATATTTTTTGTAAAAAATACGCCGAAATTTCAAATTCACCCGATAACTAAAGGATGCTATCGTAATATATATTAACACATCGGAGCGGATTAGGTCTACCAACTACGCATTGCACACCACCGCAATTTTGATTTGCAATATCCTGCCGAAAATTTAAATTTAATAATAGACTTTCATTTTTAGCTTTTGTGTGCTATAATTGTAGCAAAGGGGCGATTTGCCAAACGCTAAAAATCCTGTTACAAAAGCAGAGGGAATTTAATGAGAAAAATTTACGTTCC
>JAZNFU010000241.1:0-2251 GCA_045576135.1 Eubacteriales bacterium | reverse complement strand
GTCGAGCGGCCCTCCTCGGTCTTAAAGGAGCTTATAGAAAATTCAATAGATTCGGGAGCTACCGAGATAGTCGCGGAGATAAAGCGAGGGGGAGTTGCGCTCATTCGCGTCAGCGACAACGGCTGCGGTATCGATAAAGAGGACCTTCCCGTCGCCCTAAAGCGACACGCGACGAGTAAAATCCGCGACAAAGCCGACCTTGACTGTATCGGTACGCTCGGATTTCGCGGCGAGGCGCTCGCGGCTATATCCTCGGTTTCGGATATGACGATAATCACCAAAACTGCGGAGTCGGATACGGGATATATGATGACGGCTACGGCGGGCAGAGTCACCGAAATATGCGAGGTCGGCGCGGCGGAGGGTACTACCGTCGTGGTCGAAAATCTTTTCTACAACGTCCCCGCGCGAAGAAAGTTCTTGAAAAAGGACTCTACCGAGGCTATGAACGTCGCGGCGTTGGTTGAAAAGGTTGCACTTTCAAGCCCGAATATCTCGATACAGCTGCTCGTCGACGGTGAGCAACGCTTCAAAACCGCGGGGGACGGCGACCTTGCGAATACCATATACGCCGTGCTCGGAAGCGAGTTTTCCAAAAAGCTTATCAAGGCTGAGGGCGAGGCGAACGGAATACGCGTCCACGGCTTTATCGGCAGAAGCGACAACGTAAGAAAGAACAGAAATCTTCAAAATATATTTATAAACGGCAGATACGTCAAGAGTATGACCGCTATGGCGGCGGTTGAAAAGGCGTACACGTCCTACATAGCGCCCGAATGCTTCCCGGCGTGCGTGCTTTTCATTGAAATGCGAGGCAGCGAGGTTGACGTTAACGTCCACCCAGCAAAGCTTGAGGTTAAATTCTCGGACGAGCGCGCGGTCTTTGAGTCGGTTTACTACACGGTAAAAAATGCGCTTGAATCGAGCGTTTACCGTCCCGAAATCGAGCTTGGCGCGGCGAGGGGAGGCTTCTATAATCCGCGCGCGGCGTTCGTTCCGATTGGCGAGGAGGGCGGCAAACAGCTTTCCTTCGGCGGCGCGGCGATTACAGCCGAGTGTAAGTCGGAAAACGGCACCCCACAAAAGTCAGCCGACCTCTCACACGGTGCGCTTTTCAAAAATACCGAAACCCTTGCGCCCACGCAAAGAGCCGACGGCGGAAACAGAGAAAATTTCGGTGCTGCTATGCGAGTGGCGAGCGGTGTGGGTGACCATTCCGTCCGCGGCGGCTCGGCGGCGAGATACCCCGAGGGCGAAAGAAGCTATATGACACCCGCCGAGTCGATAAGGGTGCTTGAAAAATACGAGAGTGCCGTACCGACGCCACGCCAAACCTCGTCGGTGCCTGACGCGAGTGCGTCCGAGAGCGCCCCGACGCGAGTTAATGCGGAAAAATCCGAGGGCGCGGGGGCGTGCGTGGCTTGCGGTGACAAAAATTACAAGATTATCGGCGAGGCGTTCGACTGCTATATAATGGTGGAGTACGAGGGGGATTTACTCGTCATAGACAAGCACGCCGCGCACGAGCGCGTTATTTTCGAGCAGCTTAAGGCTCGCTACGCCAAGGACGGCAGGGTAGGCTCGCAGACCTTGCTCCTACCCATCGGTATACAGCTCGGCGGCGGTGAGCTTGCCGCCGTTTTGGATGCGGCTGAGGATTTTTCGGCGGTAGGCTTTGAGTTTATCCGAAACGGCTACTCGGTGGATATCACGGCTATTCCCGATGCGATAAGCGTCGCGGAGGCTGAGGGACTGTTTACCGAGATGGCGGACGAGCTTCTCACCGGGCGCGGAAACCCCACCGTCACCGAGGCTATACGCCGCGAGCGTGCGCTGTATCAGATAGCCTGCAAGGCGGCAATAAAGGGCGGCAGAGTATACACCCCCGAAATCGCGGATTGGCTCGTTGGGCGGCTACTTGAGCTTCCCGACGTCATCGTCTGTCCGCACGGAAGACCCGTCGCGTATAAGCTTACGAAGCGCGAGCTTGACCGTCAGTTTGACAGAATAAAGTAAGACGAGCCCTCGGTACCGATGCGTGCCGAAAATGAAAAAAAGTAAAGATACGGAAAGATAAAAAATGGGAAAATTCAAGCTACTTAAAAAAGAGGGCAGAGCGCGCCGCGGTGAATTCGAAACCGTACACGGCACCGTACAGACTCCGGTATTTATGAACGTCGGTACATCGGCGGCTATAAAGGGCGGTATCTCCACGGTTGACCTCGTTGACGTCGGCTGTCAGGTGGAGCTT
>JAZNFU010000240.1:0-6025 GCA_045576135.1 Eubacteriales bacterium | reverse complement strand
GAAACGCGCCGACCTTTCGAAGCCCCGTTTCGTAATTTTGCTCACCGCGTATTACGACCGCCTGACCGTCGGCTTTCAGATTTGAGCATACCGCCCCCGCACCCATATGCGAGTGCGCGCCGAGTATCGAATCGCCGACGTAATTGTAATGCGGAATTTGCGCCCCCTCAAGAATAATCGCGTTCTTGATTTCGGTTGAATTTCCCACGACGCACCCGCGGCAAAGAATGACGCAGCCTCTCAGATACGCGCCCGGGCGAATTTCGCATCCGTCGGATATAATAAGCGGCGGTATAAGCGTGGCGCTCTCTGAAATTTTTACGCCCTCGCCCACGAAAATGCCGGGCTTTATCTCGTGAAGCTTAAGCTCCCCGGCGATTTTTGTTATGCCGTCCTTGATTTTCGGCAGCAGCTCCCACGGGTATTCGCAGGAGCTGAATAAATCGGTAAGAAATGTCGGGATATCGCGAAAAAGCTCACTAATCTTTACATTATCAGCCAATTTCGTGTCCTCCCGCCTTAATTGCCTCGTGAATTTTTTCGGCAAGCTCGACGCATTTTTCCGCGTCTTCAAATTCTATCATAATCCGAACGACAGGCTCGGTGCCGCTTTTGCGAAGAAGAACTCTGCCGCGTCCGCCGATGGCGGCGTCGACCTCGGCGTATGCCTTTTTTACACCCTCGTCGTTTATTGCCTCGTCCTTGCTTTTTACGCGCACGTTCTTTGTGTACTGAGGGTAAGTGTGAAGTCCCTCGGCAAGCTTTGAGAGGGTGGATTTTCTGTCACAAAGCTCCTCGCAGAGCATAAGTGCCGTCAGAAGCCCGTCACCCGTGGTTGCGTATTTTTTGATTATTATGTGACCCGATTGCTCGCCGCCGAGCGAATAGTCGCCATCCTTGATGCGCTCGTAAACGAATCTGTCACCGACCTGAGTTTGCTCGCATTTAATCGAAAGCTCTCGAAGACTGTTTACGAATCCGCTGTTTGACATAACCGTCGCGACCACCGTGTCCTCGTTGAGCATACCGCGCGACTTGAGCCTTTTCGCGAGTATATACATAATTGCGTCGCCGTCGATAATTTCGCCGCGCTCGTCTACCGCGATGCACCTGTCCGCATCTCCGTCAAACGCGAAGCCGATATCGAGTCCGCGCTCGCGCACGAGCTTGCAGAGTGCTTCGGGGTGGGTTGAGCCGCAGCCGCGGTTTACGTTTACTCCGTCAGGCTCGGCACCGATTATATGCACCCTCGCGCCGAGCGCGCCGAATACCGCGCCGGCTATCGACCAGGACGCTCCGTTTGCACAGTCTATTCCGATTTGAAGATTTTTATACGAATGAGAAGCGAGCGAAATAAGGTAGGCGATATAGCGGTTTCGTCCCGAAGCGTAATCCACGATAAGACCGATTTTGTCACCCGTGGCAAGCGGCAGGTCGGCGCCGCCTATACCAAGTGCCGCCATATCCGAGTCGATATACGCCTCTATAAGCTCGGTGGCATCGTCGTCGAGCTTTTCGCCCATTCGGTTTATGACCTTGATTCCGTTGTCGTAATAGGGGTTGTGCGATGCGGTTATCATAATTCCGCAGTCGAACTCGTCCTGCCGCGTAACGTAGGAAACGCTCGGCGTCGTCGTGACGTGAAGCATATACGCGTCAGCACCCGAGGCGGTGATGCCCGCAACGAGCGCGTATTCTATCATATAGCTTGAGCGGCGCGTGTCCTTTCCGATAACTATTCTCGGACGGCTCGTCGCATCTCTGCCGATGCGTCCCGGACCGAAGGCGTAGTACCAGCCGAGGAAGCGCCCGACGCGAAACGCCGATTCTACCGTCAGAGTGACGTTTGCCTCGCCGCGAAATCCGTCCGTGCCGAAATACTTGTTTTTCTGTCTTGGCTGTGATTTTTCCCGACCCCGTCCGAGCAAAAGCTCGTCGGGAGTAACCTTGAAAATTTCGCAAAGCTTCATAACGTTATCAAGAGTCGGTGTGGATTGATTTACCTCCCAGCCGGATACCGCCTGCCGAGAAACCTCTAATTTTTCCGCAAGACATTCTTGCGATATTGCCGCGCGTGCGCGAAGCAGCGCTATTTTTTCGCCAACTGTCATAATTTGCTCCTTTTTGCAATTTGTTTTGTCAAAGTTCATATTTACCTAACTTTAACATTTTATGCGATAACGCTATCATTTTATCACAAACGCTCCCATTCGTCTACCAAGCAAAAATTGCACCGCCTCGCAAGCTGTAGTTGCGCAGCGGTGCTGCAGGTTTATTTGAATTGAATCCTGCATATTGCCTTATATTCGCAGTACTCGCAGGGGGTCTTATCCGAGCCGTTTTTCTTTGGCGAGGCGTGAAGGTCGCCTTTTCGCATACTCTCGCTGACTCTGCCGACCGCCTCGCCGACCGCCTCCATAAGCTCGCCCCAAGTGTCCTCGGTGTAAAGATATTTTTCCGAGTACGCCGTGGGAGTGCCGTCCTTTTTGTATTTTACCGGAAGATATTCGGGATTCTGAGCGGCGATGGCTATGGGGTCGTCAAGTATCATACCGCGCCTCTCACGCGTCTTTTTCAGCTCGGCGCGAACGGTTGCACCGTCGTCCGTATCTACCTTTATATCCGAGGGCGAGGTCTTGACGTATATAACGCCCGCGGGAATTATTTCGTCACCGTCCGCGCATCCTATGCACTCGCGGAACGCGGGGTTTTTAGAGTCGATTATCGACTTTAAGTAAAGAAACATTTGCAAATTCTCGCCTTTTTCCAAATCCTCGGGCGTAAAATGCTTGTTTCCCGTCTTGTAGTCTATGACTCTGACGTAGAGCCTATCACCGCTTTTGTAGGTGTCGACTCTGTCAATCTGTCCGTAAACCGAAACGCGTCCCGATGGGTAGGTGAAGCTCGTCGGCTCGGGCGTGTCGGCAGCGTTTTTCTTTATATTAAGCTCGAAGAATTTCGGCTTGAAGTCCGAGCCCTTCAGCTCCAAGCATATATCCTCAACCACCGGAAGCGTTGCCCGATATATTCGCTCAAGGGCAATTTTCGTTTGCTCGCCCGGTGCGCTTTGCGCGTAAAGCTCGCTCATATAAGCCTTTGCCGAGTCGAGCGTTATCTGCTCAAGCGTTTGCTGTGAGAGCGTGGCAAGCTCTATTTTTTCTCTTTCGATACGCGAGAAGAAGTTTTCGAGAATTGCGTGAACGAGCGAGCCTATATCCGAGTGCCCAACCTCGTACGGCTCCGCCGACTCAAGCGACAGATTGTACTTGCAAAAATAGGAAAGCGGACACTTGACGTAGCTGTCTATCCTCGTCTGCGTGAGCGCAAGCTCCTCGCCGTATATACGACCGAGCGCCTCGTCGCCGAGGGTAAGATTGGCGTTGGAAATATCGCGGCAGTCGGTGAAGGGTGACTCTCCGATATCGGCGAGCGCTCGCTCGGTCAGGGCCCTCTTTTCGCACGAAAGCGTGCCGATAAGCTCCTTTGCCTGAGCTACCGAATATATTCTCTTTTCCGCGGGCAGCTCGGAAATTTTGACGGGGGATAGCACGCCGCCCGAAATATCCGACAATCTTGAAATGACGTCAGCGCGGCGAAGCGGCTTGAAATCCGTGCCGCATACCGAATACAGAAGCGTAACGCTTTCGGCGGCGAAGCTCATTGCGCGCGAGAGGAAGAACAGCTCTCTTGCCGAGCGTAGCTGAAGGTCAGCCGTGACGTTTATTCCCATACCCGAAAGCGTCAGCTTGTCCCGCTCGTTAAAATAGGATTCGTCCTTGGGCGCTCTTGGGAATTTTCCCTGATTGAGTCCGAGAATATATATATGCCGCTTTCCGCAGAGCCTGAGCATCTCCGCGCCGCCGACGGTAACCTCGTCGATAAAGGCGGGGATTTTTCCGATTCCGACCGAGCGGAAAAGTATTTTAAGCTGCGATACGAAGACCTCTCGCGATACGCTCATATCGCCAAGCGTTTCGACTATCTTGTCAAGCGAGTCGGTTATTATTTTCCAAAGCGGAAGAGCCTCGCCCGTCTGTGAGCAACGCTCGGAAAGCTTTTCTTCCAGGCGCATTTCGGTGAGAAAATCGAACAAAATTGCGGCGTGCTCCGCTACCGTATGAATACCGCGCGTGTTTCGCTCGAGCCGCATAAGAGGCTTGATGATTTTATCCCTCGCCTCGTTGATTCGCAAAAGCTCCGCATCGGCAGACTCGCGTCTTCTCAGGGTGTATCCGTCGGGATTCATACTCCAAGGCTCCTCGCGGCAAAGGCGGCTGCCGCTGAGTCCCCAACGCTCGACGTAAAGCTCGAATTCATCGAGCGAATCTCTCTCGGCGTCGCAAAAGCCGCACTTAAGGTAAGCGATAACGTCCTCTCGCTTGAAGCCGTCGAGTGCCGCGTAAGCCGAGTAAATGAATTTTATCGCCTCGTATTCCGATGCGTCACGGGTGCGCGAGGTAAAGTAGGGAATTTCCGCACGCTCAAGCGATACGTCAAGCGCGCCGAGGTATTCCTCCGCCGAGCGAGATATTATCGCAAAGTCCGAATAGCGCGCGCCCTCCATAACCCGTCTTTTGATATCCGCACACAGAAAATCACATTCGTCAAACGGCGTGTGCGCCTCAAAAATCCGTATCGAGTCTGTATTTTGTAAACTGTCATTGTCGATTTTGCCGTCCGTGCGCCAAAGTAGGCGTATTGCCTCGGTCAGAGCCGCTGGCTTTTCGGCATCGTAATCGCTCTCGCGAATCAGCTTTTTTCTTGTACCGAGTCTGTCACAGAGCGCGCTGACGCGCGACTTCGTGTGTGCTATTTCGAAGAACTCAAACCCCTCGGCGTCGTATCTCGGAAGCGGCAGATAAAGAGTCAGCTCACAGCGCGAAATAAGCTGTGATATAACTCTGTACTGTCCCTCGGTAAAGGACGTGAAGCCCTCGACGAAGAAAACCGCGTCGGATAGGTGGCGGGGATTTTCCGAGAGAGCCTTGGCGCATCTTATCACCGCGTCCTCGCGCTCGCCGAATTTCTTTTCAAGAAGCGAGCGGAACAGCGAGCTTATCATAACGAGGTCGGATATTTTGCTTTTTAGTCTTGGCGAAAGCTCGGTGCTCGCCGAAAGTGCGGAAAGCTCCTCGGTCGCTATTGCTCCCGCCTCAAGCTCGCCGATTGCCGCGAGTGCCTTTTTCACAAGACCGTCGTTGACGTCCGGGCGGCCGCGCGTCATATCGAGCACGGGCGAAAGCTCCGTCAGCGTCTGCCACATCAGAAGCGAGCGAGAGGGAGCGTCAGCCTGCCTTCTGCTCACGCCGCCAAGCGAACGAAAAACGCCGTCGGCAAGGCGCGTGAAATTCGTAACCTCGAAAAAGAGGGGTGCCGCCGCGGGTAGCTCGCGCGCCATCTCAGCCTCAGCCGTCACCGTCTGCTGCTCGGGTACTATAAGATAAGAACGAACGCCGCGCTCAATAAGCGAGGCAATGTTTTTTTTCATTTTTTCGTGCGCCGCTGTCGAAAAGCCGCATTCGTTGATTATAAGCATTGCTCCCGCCTCTTTTTCCTTTCCTTTTTATTCTGCCGAGCCCAAATCGAGCTTGTACCCCTCGGTGCGCGAGGAGAATATGAGCCGCTGTCCCCCGGTTTCAAGCTTCGAGCGTAGATAGTGAACGTATACGTTTACGAGGCTGTCGCTGCCACCATCGCCCCATACTCTTGAAATTAATTCACCGCGCGAAACGTATTTCCCGATATTTTCGTAAAGCACCGAAAAGAGTGAAAGCTCCACCTCGGTAAGCTTAACGCGGCGGCCGTTGATGCTCACCGTGCGAGAGGGCGCGTCAATCGCCACTTTTCCTCCGCGTCCCAAGCCGAGTGCCGAAAAAAGCTCCCGCTCGGAAAAGGCGGGGTCGAGCGTGTCAGCTTTGCTGCTACCCACCGTTATGGCGTCCGGGGGCGCCGTGCCGAGTGCGGTTCGCGAGTCCCAAATAAGTCTGTCAAAATCTCCAAGCACCGCCGACGAGGTTACTACCTC
>JAZNFU010000239.1:0-4560 GCA_045576135.1 Eubacteriales bacterium | reverse complement strand
CACGCTTTAAAAGACCTCTTTCCGAGGCCTGTGAAATGCGTGTATCAACAAGAGCCAAAGCCATAATTCACCTGATTTTAATACTTGATTTAAGTCGGAGGCCAGCGGTCTTAGGAAGACAAGGGTCTCTTACAACCCCTTGGCTCACAGAACGACATGGCTACGATCCGACTTCACGCTTTAAAAGCCCTCTTTCCGAGGCCTGTGAAATGCGTGTATCAACAAGAGCCAAAGCCATAATTCACCTGATTTTAATACTTGATTTTTACGAACTACTAATGAAAAGACGGTATAGAGAACTATACCGTCTTTTCATCTAAGGCAGTAACTGCCCTATCGCAAAGCGACAATTAAGCGCGCTCTACCTTACCGGAACGAAGGCAACGGGAGCAAACGCATACTGTCTTGTGAGCACCGTCAACAACAGCCTTTACCTTGCGGATATTGGGCTTCCATGTTCTGTTGGTCTTACGGTTGGAGTGAGAAACGTTGTGTCCGAAAACAACACCCTTACCGCAAATGCTACATTTAGCCATTTTGACACCTCCTGAAATCTCGCACGAACGTGCAGAATTCTATATAAATTTTATTTTGTCGCAAATCAGCAGATGTTATTATATCACAGTATATTTTAAAATGCAAGTCTTTTTTGAAAAAAAATCAAACTTTTATAAAACTACACATATTTTTATACTCAAAAGCTCTGCTTTTATGCTAATTCGCAAATTGCTTTACCGAAATTTGAGATAATGTGATCGCGCGGAAAGAAATTTTACCGCACTATTCGCCGAAATCGTCGTTTTAATGAGCGCGCTTTATTTTTTTCCTAACTCCTGCGTTTTTTTGAACGAGGCCATAACGGCGTCTTTCACGATTTTCTCGAAGCCGTTTTCTCTCAGGCTGTTAACACCCTCGATGGTGCTTCCACCGGGACTGCATACCGCGCGGCAAAGCTCGTCGGGCGTACGCTCGTCGTTAAGAAGCATCTGCGCCGCGCCGCGAAGCGTTGCCGCGGCGTACTTTATTGCGGTATCCTCCGAAAGTCCCGCCGTAACTCCGCCGTCAGCCATAGCCTTTGCAAACATATAAACGAAAGCTGGGCCGCAGCCCGCAACTGCCGTTTCCGCATCAATGTTTTTTTCGTCTATCGGCTCTACGATGCCCGCCTTTGACATCGCCGTAAGAAAGAGGTCGAGCTGTGCGTCGGTTACGTTTTCGTTTTTCGCATAAACCGCAACTCCCGCCCCTACGAGTATCGGGGTGTTCGGCATAATTCTTATAATCGGGGTGCTCTTGCCGAAAAGCTCGGAAAGTCTATTGAGAGTGACGCCTGCCGCCATACTGACGAGCGTGCATCTGACGCCTGTAAGCTCCTCTGCAACCGCGGGAAGTATATTCGGCTTCGTTGCTAAAAATACGAGCTCACATTCGCGCACCGCCCACTCTGACGTGCATATTTTTCCGCCGGTACTCTGCGCGAGAGATTTAGCTTTTTCTTCGTCTTTATCACAAACGTATATCTCGCAAAGCTTGGTTGCGTACGCCGAGCGTGCTATTGCGCCACCCATATTTCCTGCGCCTATAAATCCAACTTTAATCATAAAAACTCCGTATTATGCAAACTTTGATTTGCGTTTTGTCAAAAATTAGCGTATTTGTCCGTTTCCGCTTATAACGTACTTGTAGGTTGTAAGCTCGCGAATTCCGACGGGACCTCTCGCGTGCATCTTCTGTGTGGATATACCCATCTCACAGCCAAGTCCGAATTCGCCGCCATCGGTGAATCTCGTGCTTGCGTTAACGTATACCGCCGCGCTGTCGATTGACTCGGTGAAGTATTTTTGTGCTTCCTCGTCGGTTGCTATGATGGCCTCGCTGTGATGGGTGCTGTGCTCTGATATATGAGCTACCGCTCCGAAAACGTCCTCAACCACGCCAATGGACATAGTGTAGCTCAAAAATTCTGTGTCGAAGTCGCCGTCGGTCGCGGGCGTCGCATCAATATACGAGCAAACCTCGCCGTCACCGATAAGCTTCACGGGCACGTTTTTCGAGCGCTCTCTATCCGTCACGAGTCTTTCGTAAAGCTTTGGCAAAAATTCTTTTGCGATATCGCGGTGAACAAGACATACCTCAGCCGCATTGCAAACCGAAGGGCGAGAGGTTTTTGCATTCTCTATAATCTTGAGTGCCATATCCATATCGGCGGATTTATCAACGTATACGTGGCAAATTCCGGTTCCGGTTTCAAGACAGGGAACCTTTGCTCCGTCAACGCAGGCTCTGATGAGCCCCGCGCCGCCGCGCGGTATAAGCATATCGACGTATCCTCTTGCGAGCATAAGATCGGTGGCACTTTGCCTTGTCGTATCCTCTATAAGCTGTACCGCGTCGGTGGGAAGCTTCGTTTTGGAAAGAGCCGAGCGTATAGCCGCGACTATTGCCGACGCCGAACGGTGAGCCTCCTTGCCGGAGCGCAAAATTACTGCATTTCCGCTCTTTATAGCCAGAGCCGCCGCATCTGCGGTCACGTTCGGTCTGCTCTCGTAAATTACCGCGAGAACTCCAAGCGGCACGCAAACCTTGTTTATAACTATTCCACTTTCGGCAGTATGACTTTCAAGCACCGAGCCCACGGGGGAGGGCAGGGTGATTACCTTTCTTATTCCGTCCGCCATAGAGTGTATTCGAGCATCGGTCAAAAGAAGTCTGTCAATCATAACCTCGCCGAGCTTTTCTCTTGCCGCCTCGACGTCGAGGGCGTTTGCCGTGAGTATATCTTCTCGGCTTTCCAAGATAGAGTCCGCTATAAGTGCGAGAGCGCCGTTTATATCCTTTTGCGACACCGAGCACATCCTCGCCTTTGCGGCTTTTGCGCGGTGTAAAATTTCGTTAGTCGTAAGCATAAATATCCTCTTATTTTGCTAAAAACTTCGTGCCGACAGCCTCACCTGCGAATATCTTATAAAGATTTTCGGGATGGTCGCCGTTGGTTATTATCATTTCACAGCCTCTTGCGTTTGCGATTTTTGCCGCCTTGAGCTTGGTGTGCATACCGCCCGTGCCGAGTGATGAGCCCGAGCCGCCGCCGAGCGCCTCGATTTCGTCGGTTACACGCTCGACCGTAGGAATAAGCTTTGCGTCGGGGTGCTCCTTGGGATTCTTGTCGTAAAGACCTTCAATATCTGAAAGCAGAATGAGCAGGTCGGCCTCTGCGGCTACCGCAACCTCAGCGGCGAGCGTATCGTTATCACCGAAAACTATCTCCTCGGTCGCGACGGTGTCGTTTTCATTTATGATTGGAAGAATTTTGTATTCAAGAAGGCGCATAAGCGTGTTCTTGAATTTTTCGTGTCTGTCCTCGCAGTTGAGGTCAGGCGCTGTCAGAAGAATCTGTGCTACCGTGTGGTTGTATAGCGCAAACTCTCTGTCGTATATGTACATAAGCTCGCACTGACCTACCGCGGCGCACGCCTGCTTGCCCGCAATGTCTGACGGACGGGACGGCAGGTTAAGCTTTCCGACGCCAAGACCTATCGCACCGGATGAAACGAGGATAACCTCCACTCCGGAATTTTTTATATCCGCAATTGCACGGCAAAGCTCGGAAAAGCGCCTTACGTTAAGACAGCCTGTTGAGTGAGCGAGCGTTGACGTTCCTATTTTTATTACAGCACGCATTTTTCGTCCTCCGAAAGCTTCGGCGAAATCATCGGCAAAAGCGCCGAATTCGCCGCAAAATATTTAATAGTATAGCACACAAATTTTCGTTTTACAATAGAAATCTTCAAAAAATAGGCAGCTAAGTCACAAAAAGCTTATATATTCAAAGCCAATCTCGCATACGAAGCATCCGTCCTTGAGAAAAAGGGTGGGGAATTCTTCGGCGGCTGCAGCGTAAGCTTCCTTTGACGAAGCGTATAAAATCAAGCCGTCAGCGCGCTGTAAAAAGAAGAAATACTCACCGTCCTCGGTGATTTTTGATTTGTAGCTCTCTATTTCTGCGTTTGCTTTGCTTCTGTCGGTCATTCCTATAATGAATTCGGGAGTTTCGTCCGCCGCGCCCGACGTATATAAAAGCGACGAATTTGCCATTACCGTGACCTCTGTTGCCGCGGCTATATGAGCGCGTATTGCAATCGCCGAGTCGTACTGTTCCGTGCCGCTGTAAACGATGTAGCATTTCGCACCGCTTTCCTTTTCAGCGAGGACTACCCTGCCGTCCACGACGTTAGTGCCGTTACCGTCTTGTGAATCGTTACCGTCTTGTGAACCGTCACCCTCTTGTGAATCGTTACCGTCTTCCTCGGGCATCGTTGATTCGTCATCCTCAGGAGAGGTAACCACCTCGTCTTCGTCCTCGTCGTCTTGAGATGGAGGTTGTACCGGATTTCCGCTTAACGACTCGCCGTTATTCGCGGGAGGCGTCACGTCAGCGTCATCGTCGTCGCCACAAGAAAACAGGAGGGCGGATACTATTAAAATCAACAGTAAAAATAAAGAAAATCGAAGCTTCATAAAATCCTCGTAACAGAATATGATAAAATATCGCAAAATTCG